>CBDUAS010000537.1:0-3010 GCA_965365185.1 uncultured bacterium
TCGAGCATGGACCTCGCCCACGGCCGTACGCCCGACACACCGTTGCTGCGCTCCGTCCTGAACAACTACAACCCGAAGCGCTCGGGCGACGTCTTCGTGGTGTTCGAGCCCGGCTGGTTCATCAACGACTTCGACGGCCTGACGGTCGCGGCGACGCACGGATCGCCCTGGAGCTACGACACCTTCGTGCCGGTGATCTTCGCGGGACCCGGGCTGCAGGCGCAGTCCGTTCATCGGCGCATCCACACCGTCGACGTCGCACCGACCCTGTCGGCGATCCTGGGCATCAAGCCGCCCTCGGGCAGCCGCGGGCAGGTTCTTGTCGAAGCGATCACGCAACGCTGATTGGCGGCGCGTACGCGGTGGCGAAGGGCCGGCCCGTGTGGTCCCCGAGTCGGGTAAACCTGTTGGCGGCGCCGGCGTCGACGTCACCGCCGTTGTTCTTCCCGTGGTACTTTTTGACCCTCTCCGGCGGTTCGCCGCCACTCTGGTTTTCCGGCGGCTCACCGCCTCCTCGTATCGCTCACACGCCCACCGCACGGCTTCGCCATGAACGACACCGAACGCACCTCGCCTCCGATCATCTACACCTGGACCGACGAGGCCCCCGCCCTGGCCACATACGCCTTTCTTCCGGTCATTCGTGCATTCGCCGGGGCCGCCAGCGTACCGGTCGAGACGCGCGACATCTCGCTGGCGGGCCGCATTCTCGCCGTCTTCCCGGAGCTGCTGGGCGAGGACGCCGTCGCGGATGACCTCGCGGAGCTCGGCCGCATGGTGGAAACACCCGAAGCCAACATCATCAAGCTGCCCAACATCAGCGCCTCGGTTCCGCAGATGAAGGCTTGTATCGCCGAGCTGCAATCCACGGGCTTCGCCCTCCCGGACTACCCGGAGGAGCCCTCCAACGACGAGGAGCGCTCGATCAAGGCACGCTACGACACGGCCAAGGGAAGCGCCGTCAATCCCGTGCTGCGCCAGGGCAATTCGGACCGTCGCTCGCCCGCGTCGGTGAAGAGCTTCGCGCAGGCACATCCGCCGCGGCCGTACCTGAAGGATTGGCCTGCGGACTCGGCCACGCACGTGGCCTGCATGGATGCGGGGGATTTTCGCCACAACGAAAAATCGACCACCCTGGAGTCCGCGACCAACGCGCGTATCGAGCACGTCGCCGCCGACGGCACCGTAACGGTAATGAAGGAATCGTTGCCGTTGCTTGCCGATGAGGTACTCGACGCCACCTTCATGAGCGCCGTCGCTCTGGACGCATTTCTCCAGGAGCAGGTCGACGACGCCAAGGCCAAGGGCGTGCTTTTTTCACTGCACCTGAAGGCGACCATGATGAAGGTGTCCGACCCCATCATCTTCGGCCATTGCGTACGGGTGTTCTTCAAGGACGTCTTCGACAAGCACGCGGCGGTCTTCGACGAGCTCGGCGTCGATGCCAACAACGGGTTCGGCGACGTCGTCACCAAGATCGCCCGCCTGCCCGAAGACCAGCGGGCCGCCATCGACGAAGACATTCGGGCGGCGCTCGCCGCCGGCCCCGGCATTGCCATGGTCGACTCCGACCGCGGCATCACCAACCTGCACGTGCCCTCCGACATCATCATCGACGCCTCGATGCCGCCGATGATCCGCGACTCCGGACGTATGTGGAACGCCGACGGCGAGCTGCAAGACTGCAAGGCGGTAATTCCGGATTCCAGCTACGCCGGTGTCTACGACGCGGTGGTGCGCGACGTGCAGGCCCACGGCCAGTTCGATCGCACCACGATGGGCAGCGTGTCGAATGTGGGATTGATGGCGCAGAAGGCCGAGGAATACGGCTCGCACGACAAGACCTTCGAGATCCCGGCCGACGGCATCGTCCGCGTGGTCGACGGGGACGGCAACACCTTGCTGGAGCACGCCGTGGAAACCGGCGACATCTGGCGCGCCTGCCAGGCGAAGGACATCGCCATCCGCGACTGGGTAAAGCTGGCCGTCACCCGCGCCCGGGCCACCGGCGCCCCGGCGATCTTCTGGCTCGACGAGGACCGGGCCCACGACGCCGAGCTGATCAAGAAGGTGAACACCTACCTTCAAGACCACGACACCAGAGGCCTGCAGATCGAGATCATGGCTCCGGTGCAGGCCACCGAGTTCGCGCTCGAGCGTACCCGCCGCGGCGAAGACACGATCACGGTCACCGGCAACGTGCTGCGCGACTACCTCACCGATCTGTTCCCCATCCTCGAGATCGGCACCAGCGCCCGCATGCTGTCGATCGTGCCGTTGCTCGAGGGCGGCGGCCTGTTCGAGACCGGCGCCGGCGGCTCGGCGCCCAAGCACGTGCAGCAGTTCGAGCGCGAAGGGCACTTGCGCTGGGACTCGCTGGGTGAGTACCTGGCGCTGGCGGCTTCGCTCGAGCATCTGAGCGAGCACTTCGACAACCCGGGCGCCCACGTGCTGGCCGAGACGCTCGACGCGGCCACCGCCGCCTACCTCGAGAACGGCCGCTCACCGTCGCGCAAGGGCAACGAGATGGACAACCGCGGCAGTACCTTCTACCTGGCCCTCTATTGGGCTCAGACGGTCGCCGCGCAGACGGCGGATCCGGGGCTGGCAGAGCGCTTCGCCCCGGTAGCCGCGGCGCTGGCTGAAAACGAGGAGAAGATCCTGCAGGAGTTGCTCGACGCCCAGGGGCCGCCACAGGACGTCGGCGGCTACTACAAGCCGGACCTGAGCCGGGCAGCGGCTGCCATGCGGCCCAGCACCACGTTCAACGAGATCCTCGACACGGTGTGAAGGCACCGCGCTGAACGGACCGCATCCGCGCCGCCGGCGCCCTGCACTCGCAACCGCGTTCGTATTTCACCTGGATGAAGGGTCGCGGTGCCGGCGCGGACCCCTGCCCCGGAGGATTGGGGCGGCTCCACCGGCCCCGGCGCCTGATTTGAGAATGGCCGAAGAAGCCGACACAATGACAAGGAATTCCCCCCGCCCCTTCGATTCCTTTTCGAGAAAG
>CBDUAS010000538.1:0-2992 GCA_965365185.1 uncultured bacterium
CCACTCCGGCATCGCAAGCCACGACATCGGGGAGACGCTGCCGTCGGACGAGAGCTCCATCTCCGGCCCGTAGACCTCCGACGATGTCACGCGATCGTTCCGCGGATCGACGATCTCCTCGTAGTCACGAATGAAGCGGTAGTTGACGCGGGCGTCGGGCTCGAGCCTCGTCGAGTAGTAGAAGAGGTCGGTGCCCTCGGCGCGCTGCATGCGGGCCTCCGAGCGGGCGCCGATGAGATCCCCCGCCAGTGCCAGATCGTTCGCCTCTCCGCGGTAGACGAAGTGCACCAGGTCCTCGCCCTCGACGATCGGGAACGTCTCCTGGGCGGTCAGGAAGCGATCGATGACTTCGGCCTTGTCGTTGGCGGCTGCGACCTCAGCCAGGAACGTCGCGAAACCGCTGTCCGGCGGCGGCTCACCGGCTACGTAGGCGACGCCGCTCGTTGCCCGCGCGTTCCGCTTGACGTCGATGCGGGCGATCTCGCCGAAGCTGCGGGCGTAGATGCTGCCGCCGCCGACGCTCGGCGGTGACCAAACCATCTCGTCGAACACCGGCACGCTGGCTTTCTCCCTGTAGGCCACGGGGCTCGCCTCGGCAACGTGAACGCCCCCGGCCTTGGTGACGATGACCAGGTGGTTGTCGGCGAGGACGGGAAAGCCGTCCCCGGGCGGACGTGACTTCCACACGGGCTCGCCCGTTGCCGCTTCCACCGCCGTGAAAAACCGGCTGCTGAAGCCGTAGATGAAGCCTTCGTGGTAGACGGGCACGGCGTAGCTGTTGCGAATCGCGCGCGACTCCCACAGCAGCTCGACAGCGCGGCCTGCAGCGGACTGCTGCAGGCGGATCGCCTTGGACGACTGGTCCCGGTAGGCCAGGAAGATCCGATCGTCGCCCGCGTCGACCGGTACCAGGCTCTCGGCGCCCAGGAATCCGTCGCCCTCGTGGTCGATGCCCCAGAGCTCCTCCCCCGTGGTCGGGTCCAACCCGATCAGGCGAGTCAATCCGGTCGCCAGAATCTGCCGCCGCCCGCCGATCGTCATCGGCACGGGAGACTGATACGTCACCATGTCGTCACCCGCCGTCCAGCGCAGCGTCCCGCTGGACGGGTCCAGGCCGGCGACCAGTGCCCCCTCTGCGCCGATCTGTACGATCAGCGTGTCAGCCTCGATCAACGGGGAGGTGGCGAACCCGTAGTCGGGCAGCCTGGCAGCCAGATCCTCGACCAGATCGATCGTCCACAGGGAGCTCCCGTCGTTGGCGTCCAGCGCCGCCAATCGGCCCCAGGGGCTCACCACGAACACCCGGCCAGCGGAGACGAGCGGTGTCGAAGTGGGGCCGTCGAATGAGCCGTCGTGCCCCCTGTATGCGGGACCGACCGGCACCTGCCAGCGGCGCTCGCCGGTATCCGGATCGAATGCCGCCACAACGTCGTTTTCGCCGTCGTTGTACATGGTGGCGACGATTCCGGCACCGATACCGATGCCCGAGTAGCCGCTGCCGATCTTCCGCTTCCACCCCACCTCCAGCCCGAAGGCGACGGCATCCTCGAAAAGGTCCGCGGAGGAGGTGCCGGCGACCGCCGGGCCACGGAAGCCGGGCCACGGATCCGGTGGTGAAGGTGGCGCCTGGCCGAGGGTCATCCCGGCCAGCGACAGGACGGCACTCCACGCTGCCGCAGTCGAGCCTGCAGCACGCAGTACGGCGAAGTAGGAAAGACGAAACATGGTTCAAACAGGCGTCATCGGCGCCGAGCGAGGTACTCGGAGGTGTGGATCCTCACTCGCGAAGCGGGGAACCTTGACCAGACTCTAACGGCCCATGCACCGCGGGGCAACGACGAGGAGCCGTTGCTGGCGTCGGCCGCCTATTCGCTCCGCGGGGCAGGTGGTAGGCTGCCCGGGCGCAAGGGAGTGGAGCATGCTTTCTGACATCCGCATGTACGGGCGGTTCGTTTTCGGTCTCCCCGGGTTCCTGCGTCGCCGCATCACGCTCGAGGAGGCCCGCGCGGCGGTGCGTCGGGGTCTTGCCGAGCGGGAAGAGAACTTTCTCCGCCTTCTCCGCCACGGCATCTTCGACTATCCCCGCAGCCCTTACCTGCCCCTTCTGCGGCTGGCGCAGTGTGAGCTCGGCGACATCGAGATGCAGGTGCGCCGCGACGGCCTGGAGGCGACGTTGCTCGCCCTGCGCGAAAGCGGCGTGTATTTCTCGTTCGAAGAATACAAGGGCCGTCAGCCTGTGGTGCGTCACGGGGAGCACGTGCCTCTGGATCCACGGGATTTCACCAATCCTGTAACGGTCAGCGGCTACGCGACGGAGACCGGCGGCACCAGCGGCGGACCGGCGATGCGGGTCAATACAGATCTCGACAACCTGTGGTCGACCGTGCCGCACCTGATGTTGGTGCGCCAGATCCACGGCGCCCTCGACGTGCCGTTCGGCTTGTGGAGGGGGCCGCTTCCGGATCCCACCGGCGTCGGCAATGTTCTGCGGGCCGTGGCTTACGGCGGCACACCGGAGCGCTGGTTTTCTCCCATCGTCGGCGGCGGCTTCCGCCCGAGCTTCAAGAACCGCATGGCCAACGCCTACATCGTCCTCATGTCGCGGCTTTGTGGCGCACGCTGTCCCTGGCCGGAGCCCACTCCGCTGGATCAGGCCGGGACCGTGGCGCGGTGGGCGGCGGCAACGGCGGCCCGACACGGGGGGGCCTTTCTCAGTGCCTCGGTAAGCCTCTCGGTCAGGGTTTGCGTGGCGGCCCTCGAAGAAGGGCTCGACCTCACCGGCGTGGTGTTCCTCGCCGGCGGAGAACCGGCGACGTCGTCGCGAAAGGCGACCATCGAGCGCGCGGGAGCGCACATGGCGCCGGTCTTCATCAGCTCCGACATGGGCCCCATCGGACTCGGGTGTGCGGCGCCGAGCGAACCCAACGATCACCATCTTCTGGAGGACTGCATCGCGCTGATTCAGCATCCTCGCGAAGTTCCCGAGGCGGGG
>CBDUAS010000539.1:0-2991 GCA_965365185.1 uncultured bacterium
GGTGAGGAGCGACCGGGCATCGTGCACCGCCTCGACAAGGGAACCTCCGGCCTCATCGCCGTGGCGCGCACGGACGCGGCGCACGATGCGCTCGTCGATCAGTTCGCCTCACGCACGGTGGAGAAGGAGTACGCGGCGATCGTGTACGGCTGTCCCGACTCCCAGGAGGGCCGCATCGACGTGCCGCTCGGCCGCGACCGATCGGATCGCACGAAGATCTCGGCGAATACCGACCGGCCCCGCGAGGCGGTAAGCCGCTGGCGCCGCGCCGAAGATCTCCACGGCTTCGCGCACCTGCGGGTGTGGCCCGAAACCGGCCGCACGCACCAGGTGCGGGTGCACCTCGCTTTGCTGCATCATCCGTGTGTCGGAGACCCCCGCTACGCCGGCTCCCGCTGGAAGGGTGAACCGGATCCTCGTCGTCGCAAGCTGGCGCGCGAATTCCCACGACCGGCGCTGCACGCGCACCGTTTGCGGCTGAACCACCCGCGGAGCGGCCGGCGCCTGGAGTTCGTCGCTCCCCTGCCGGAAGACCTGCGTGTGCTGATCTCCGCCTTGCGCGGCGACAGCGGAGAACCATGATAGACTCCGCATTTCACGGGTCTCGTCGCCGCCACCGGGTGGCAGCCCCGCGGCGCCGCGGCCCTCGCTATCGATGGTTCTTGAAGGTCCAGGGACGGGAGGCGCCCTCCGCCACGTTTCGATCGTGGTGTTCGCTCGCCCGCTGGTCGGGATCGAGGCGTCGCCCGTAGGCTCATTCGTTCTGTCAGGAAAGGGAGGCCATGGCCAAAGTCGTTACTGCCGACCTGCGCAACATTGCGGTGGTCGGCCACGGAGACACCGGAAAAACGACCCTCGTATCAGCGTGCCTGTACTCATCGGGCACGGTCAATCGCATGGGCCTGGTTGACCAGGGCACGGCAACGACCGACTACGACGCGGAGGAGATCGAGCGCGGCATCTCGATCCAGGCGGCGCTCGCCCACTGCCAGTGGGACGGCAAGCACATCACCTTCATCGACACGCCGGGCTACGCCGTCTTCCGCCCGGACACGAAGGCGTCGATGCGGGTCGCGGACAGCTTCGCGCTGATGGTCGACGCGGTTTCCGGCCCGCAGGTCATGACCGACAAGTCGTGGCAGTACGCCCGCGAGTACAACGTCCCGGGCTTCATCGTGATCAACCGTCTCGACCGCGAGAACTCCTCGTTCCAGCGCACGCTCGACGCCGTGCAGACGCGATACGGGCGGGAGGCGGTGGCGCTGCAGATGCCGATCGGCAGCGAGCACGACTTCGGAGGAGTCGTCGACCTCATCTCCATGAAGGCTTTCACCTACGAGCGCGACGGCGAAGGCAAGGCGCAGGCGCAGGAAATCCCGGCGGAGCTCCAGGATGCGGCGCAGAGCCAGCGCGAGGCCCTGGTCGAGATGGTCGCCGAAGGCGACGAGCAGCTCATGGAAACGTTCTTCGAGGAGGGCGACCTGACCGCGGAGCAGCTCGAGGAAGGCCTCCGCGCGGCCGTGCGTAACCGCCTGTTGTTCCCCGTGTTGTGCACGGCGGCCCTGCACGGGATCGCCACCGACCGCGTGCTCCATGCGATCACCAACTACCTTCCCTCGCCCGATCAATGCAGCGAGTTCCGCGGCAAGGATCCGAAGGACGACAGCCCGGTGAGCCGCCGCATCGACGCGTCCGAGCCGTTCGCCGCGCTGGTCTTCAAGACCGTCGCCGACCCCTACGCCGGCCGGATCTCGTTGATGAAGGTGTTCTCGGGCAGCGCCGACGCTGACGCCGCGGTCTTCAATGCATCGACCGAAAGCAATGAGAAGCTCGCCAACCTGGCCCTCGTCCAGGGCAAGAGCTACGAGCCCACACCGCATGTCGTCGCCGGCCAGCTCTGCGCCGTCGCCAAGCTGAAGGACGTGCACACCGGCAACACGCTGTGCGCCAAGTCGCGGCCGATCATCATCGATCCCGTGGAGTTCCCCAAGTCGGCGATCTCGTTCGCACTCGAGCCCGAAAGCCAGGCCGATGAGGAGAAGATCAGCGAGGCGCTTGCCCGGTTGGTGGAGGAAGATCCGACCATCACCGTCCGGCGCGACGCGGAAACCCACGAGCTCCTCGTTTCCGGGCTCGGCCAGCTCCACATCGAAGTGACCGTCGCCAAGCTCGAGAAGCGATTCAACGTGAAGACCTCTCTCAAGCCGCCGACCGTCCCCTACCACGAGACCATCCGTGCCAACGCCCAGGCGGAAGGCCGCCACAAGAAACAGAGCGGCGGTCGTGGTCAGTTCGGCGTCTGCGTGATCGAGCTCAGCCCGCTGCCGTCGGGTGAAGGGTTCGAGTTCGAGGACAAGATCTTCGGCGGCTCGATTCCGCAGCAGTTCCGGCCGGCGGTCGAGAAGGGCGTCGTCGAGGCGGCGCACCGTGGCGTGATCGCCGGGTTCCCCCTGGTCGACTTCAAATGCACTCTGCTCGACGGCAAGTTCCACGCCGTCGACTCCTCCGAGATCGCCTTCAAGATCGCCGGCTCGCTGGCCTTCAAGGAGGCCGCGGCGCACGCCAGGCCGGTGCTGCTCGAGCCCATCATGGACGTCGAGATCACCGTGCCGGACGACAGCATGGGCGACGTCATGGGCGACCTCAACAGCCGCCGCGGACGTGTACAGGGCATGGAGCCGCTCGGCGACCAGCAGATGATCAAGGCGCAAATCCCGCTTGCGGAGATACTCACCTACGCCCCGGATCTGAACTCCCTCACGGGCGGTCGCGGTTCGTACAGTCTCGAGTTCTCGCACTACGACGACGTGCCGGCGCACATCTCCGAGAAGGTGATCGCGGATATCAAGGCGAAGCGCGAAGAGGAAGCCGGTTAGGGCAGGGATCGTCGCGGGGTTCGAATTCTGGAGGTAGCCGGGCGGGGGTCGAGCAGGGATGCCCGCGGGCATCCCTGCTCGACCCCCACCCTCTGCGCCTGTTTCGGTAAGCGGG
>CBDUAS010000540.1:0-2991 GCA_965365185.1 uncultured bacterium
GCTCCTTCGTGGCTCTGCGCGACAGCAGCGTCCCGATAGCTCCTAACGCGGGCGTTCGCCGAAATTCCTGTACGCCGCTTGACAAGATGCTGCGTGACACATATATGTGTCACGCATATATCGATCGCCGGCCGTGGATCAATCCTCGATGGGAGTCAGCGACATGAGCCAGCTTGTTGTGCCGATGCGACCCGTGGAGTTCTACATCCTCCTGGCACTCTCGGAGGGCGACATGCACGGCTACGGCATCATCCAGGCTACGCTCGACCGCAGCGGCGGCGAGATCCGCCTCGATCCCGGCACGCTGTACCGCGCCCTTGTCCGGCTGGTCGACGCCGCGCTGGTGGAGGAAGCGGATCGGCGGGACGCCGGCGATCTCGCCGCCAAGCGCCGCCGCTACTACGCCATCACCGAAGCCGGACGTGAAGCCGCTCGGGCCGAAGCCGAGCGCATGGCCGCTCTGGTGCGCGACGCTCGTGACGTTCACCTCGTCCGGGACCCGGAGCGGGCGTGAACATGGGCGCGGACCACACCTGGGTGCGATTGCTTCAGCGCCCCTATCGGCTGCTGCTGTTCGCCTATCCTCGCCGGTTCCGCAAACGCGTCGGCAGCGACATGGCCGAGGTATTCACCGACTTGTGCAGCGACTACGTGCGCCGGCACGGGGCGAAGGGATTGCCGCGTTTCGCCTTTCGCACCCTGCGGGACGTGCTACGCAACGGCGTCGCCGAACGCATGTCTCGAAGTTCCCGACGGACAAACACCCCGTCCCCCCTTTCCCGACTCCCCCGGGAACCGCAACCCCCGAGAGGAGATCGAACCTTGAGCGTGATCGCAAACGACGTGAAATTCGCCTTCCGCTCGCTGCGAAAGCAACCAGCCTTCAGCCTCACGGTGATCATCGTCCTGGCAATCGGCATCGCCGGGACGACCGGCATCTTCAGCGTATTCAACGGCTTGTTCCTCCGCCCCTTGCCGTTCGACGACCCCGAAAACCTGGTGAACCTCGACGAGACCGCGCCCGAGTGGGATCTCGAGTTCGTGGCGATCAACTTCACGGACTTCGCCGCTTGGCGGGCGCAGAACCGGTCTTTCGATGCAATGGCCGTCTTCGACCAAGTGTCCGTCAACATGTCGTTGGGGGGCGAGGCCAGCCGGGTGAGTGCTTCGCTTCTGACCGCGGACATCTTTGACGTCCTGCGCATTTCGCCGATCATCGGCCGGCCGTTCACCGCCACCGAAGATCAGCCGGACGCCGAGGGCGTCGTCTTGCTGTCGCACGCGACCTGGCGCGACCGCTTCGGCGCGGACTCCTCCGTTCTGGGGCGCAGCCTCGTCCTCGACGGCGAACCGCACTCGGTGATCGGCGTGCTCCCTCCGGAGGCCGTGTTCATCGAAGGCGACGTGTGGATACCGCTACGAACGGACGTCACGCAGAACCAGGGTAGCTGGTGGCTTTCCGGCATTGGCCGGTTGAAGCCCGGCGTCACGCTCGAGGCCGCGCGCGCGGATCTCGAGCGAATCCACCGCGGGATGGTCGAGGACCGAGAAGTCAACGCGGTGACCTCGCCCGTCGTGATTCCGGTCCTCGACCGCATCCTCGGCGATGCCCGGCTCGGCACGATGGCCCTGCTCGGCGGTGTCGGCGTCGTACTGGTGATCGCCTGCGCCAATGTCGCCGGCCTCATGCTGGCCCGGTCGACCACCCGGGCGCACGAGGTCGGCATCCGCGCGGCGCTCGGCGCCGGACGCCGGCGCATTGCCCAGCAGTTGATGACCGAGAGCCTGTTGTTGGCAGCAGCCGGCTCCGCCGTCGGCGTTGCCCTCGGCTACGGCATGCTGCGCGCCGCGCTCGCCGCGGCGCCCGAGGGCATCCCGGCGTTCGTCAGCTTCGAAATGGATGGACGTTTTCTGCTGTTCACGGTCGCGATCACCGCGGGGGCAGCGCTTCTTTTCGGCCTGGCTCCGGCCTTACGGGTGGCGCGGACGGATCCGCAGCAGGCGTTGCAGGCAACCAGCCGGTCGACGGCAGGTCGAAAGCGCCGGGGCTTGAACGGCCTGGTGGTGAGCGAGATCGCCCTCGCCCTCATGCTGCTCATCGTTGCGGGACTGTTCATGGTCACCGTGCAACGGCTGCAGGAAGTGGATCCCGGCTTCGACCCGAGCAACGTGCTGAGCTATCGCATCTCGTTGCCCGAGGCGACCCACGGCGAGGAGACCGAGCAGTCGGCATTCTTCCACGAGCACCTGGAGCAACTTGCCGCGCTCCCCGGCGTCACCGACGTCGGGGCGATAACCCATGCACCGCTGGGTAGCCATACGGGCTACTTCTTCACCGCCGAGGGAGCCGCTCCCCAGAGGGAGGGCGAGCCCAACCCGGTTACGCTGGTGCGCTGGGCAACCAACGACTATTTCCGTGCCATCGGCGTGCGGCTTCTGGCCGGACGCACGTTCACTCGTGCCGATACATCGGCGGACGGGCAGCCGGTCGCCGTGGTCAACCAGACGTTTGCCGAGCACCATTGGCCCGGCGCCGATCCTGTCGGCAAGCGTTTCTCCACCGGCGGCGAAGATGCCGATTGGATCACGGTGATCGGCCTGACCCAGGACGTGAAGCATTACGGCCTCGACGAGGAGATGCGCCCGGGTGTGTATTTCCCCTTCGACCGGACACCGGACCCGAACATGACGGTCGTGGCTCGCACGGCGGGCGATCCGCTCGGTATCGTCGAGGCAGCGCGGGAATCCGTCCGGCAGCAAGACCCAGATGTGCCCATCTACGACCTCGCCACGATGGAGCAGAAGATCGCCGATTCGTTGTGGGCCCGGCGGGCAGGCTCCTGGACCTTCGCCGTTTTTGCCGGCATCGCGCTGATCCTCGCGGTCAGCGGCATCTACGGCGTGATCTCCTACGCCGTCGGGCAGAGAACGCGCGAGATCGGTATTCGCATGGCCATGGGCGCACGGACGTCGCAGGTCCTGCGGCAGGTG
>CBDUAS010000541.1:0-2988 GCA_965365185.1 uncultured bacterium
GGGTCGCGGGTTCGAATCCCGTTGCCCGCTCCACTTACATTCAACCGCCGGTGGTCAGAGTATGTCCATTTTCGGAAAGAAGCCCGAGCAGGAAGCCAACAAACCATCCACTCCCACGCCGGTCCAGCCGATGCCCGCGCCGGCACCGCCGCCGCCACAACCCAAGCCACAGCCCAAGGCGTCAACGCCGCCCGTCGCGGCCGCAGAGAAGCGGTCGTTTCTTGGCAAGGGCTGCAAATTCAAGGGAAAGCTGACAGGCAAGGGGTCGTTCGAGTGCGGCGGCTCCTTGGAGGGCGACGTCGACATCACGGGCGACGCGTCGGTCAGCCACGGTGGCTCCGCCAAGGCGCAGCTCAGAGCCCGGCGCATCAGCATCGACGGAAGGCTGGACGGCAACGCCATCGCCGTCGAGAAGGTCGAAGTCGGCGCTTCCGGCCACGTCGAGGGGGATGTGCGGGCTCCCGCGGTGCAGTTTGCGGAAGGCGCCTTCTTCGAGGGCAACGTGGAGATGCGGCGTCCGAAGAGCGACGCCGGCGCCAGCGATGACGAAAAGCGCGGATCAGGCGGGCAGCCCTCCGGGACGGGTGCGGACGCCGCCTCGGGGGATTCGAGGTAATCGCATGCGGATTGGCGTCGTCAGGGAAATCAAAGCGCAGGAAAACCGGGTCGGCCTGACGCCGGCGGGCGTGTTGGCCCTGCGGGGGCTCGACGCCGAGGTTCTCGTCGAGACCGAAGCAGGTCTCGGCAGCGGCATCAGCGACGACGAATACGTCACGGCCGGAGCCGAGATCGCCGAAAAAGGCGCCGACGTCTGGGAACGCTCCGACCTCGTGGTGAAGGTCAAGGAACCGCTCGAATCCGAGTACCAGTACCTGCGCCCGGACCTGCTCCTGTACACCTACCTACACCTGGCGCCCCTGCCGGCGCTGACACAGGCGCTCGTCGAGCAAAAGGTTACCGGTATCGCCTACGAGACCATCGAGCTGGCAGACGGATCGTTGCCGTTGCTGGAGCCGATGAGCGAGATCGCGGGCAAGATGAGTGTTCAGGTCGGGGCGCACTTCCTCGAGCGCGCCCAGGGCGGCCGAGGCGTTCTCCTGGGCGGCGTTCCCGGCGTGAACCCTGCCGACGTCGTCATCATCGGCGGCGGGATCGTCGGTCGATCCGCGGCGCGGGTGGCGCTCGGCATGGGAGCTCACGTCACCATCTTGGAACGCAGCCCACGGCAGATGCAGGCGATCGACGATCTGTTCGTCGGCCGCGTGACCACGATCATGTCCCAGCCCGTCACCGTCGACGCCTGGACGCGTCGGGCCGATCTTCTCATCGGCGCCGTACTGATACCGGGAGCTGCGGCGCCGAAAGTCGTGAGCCGCGAGCTGGTCTCCGAGATGAAGGACGGTAGCGTGATTGTCGACGTCGCCGTGGATCAGGGCGGCTGCGTCGAAACCACCGAGGTGACAACACACGGGTCGCCGACCTTCGTCGTCGATGGAGTGGTGCACTACGGGGTCGCCAACATGCCGGGAGCCGTACCGCGCACCTCTACGTTCGCGCTCACCAACGTCACGCTGCCTTATCTACTCGACATCGTTTCCAAGGGGTTCGCCGCGGCGTGTCAGGACGATCCGGCGCTGGCCCGGGGAGTGAACACCCACGCAGGGAACGTTACCTGCGCTCCTGTGGCCGATGCGCAGGGGCTGGAGTCCGCGTCGCTCGCGACCCTGCTCTGACCTGACAGCTCAGATGTCCCCGGTTCTGCGGGTCCTTGCCCATCCGCCAGCGGCGGCGGCGTGGAACATGGCGGTGGACGAGGCGCTGCTGCGGACTGCGGACAGCGGCTGCATACTGCGTTTCTACGGGTGGGCCCGGCCGGCGGTCTCGCTGGGCTACGCGCAGCCCCTCGGACAGGGCGTGGACACGCTCCAAGCGCGCCGCCACCACGTCGACGTTGTTCGCCGGCCGACCGGCGGGCGCGCCGTGTTGCACGTCGATGAGATCACGTACGCGATCGCGGCGCCGGTGGACCACGGCGTCTTGTCCGGGGACATCTCCTCCTCCTATCGCCGAATCGCCGACGGCATCCGTTCGGGATTGGCACGCTTGGGTGTGGAGGCGACCCTCGAGCGAGCCGGCGCAGCGACGGTGCCGAAGGCCAAGGGGCCTTGCTTCAGCGCCCGCGCCCGACACGAGCTGTTGGTCCGCGGGCGGAAGCTCGTGGGCTCGGCGCAGCGCCGCGCCGGCGGTCGTCTGTTGCAGCACGGATCGCTGCTTCTGGCTTCGCCGGATCGGCGGCTGTGGTCGGTCCTCGGCGACGGCTACACGCAGGCCGCGAACGCGTCGATCGGGCTCGACGAGGTGGTGGCGCGCCCGTCGCGGCGTCTCCTGATGGCGTGCTTGTCGGTGGGGATCGGCGATGGACTGGGGCTTCCCGTGCGATGGGGACACTTGACCCGCCGCGAGGTTCGAGCTTCCCGTCGCTTGGCTGCCAGGTACCGTGACCCCCGGTGGACGCGGCGGTGTTGAGCCGTCTTTCGGCGAAGACTGCGGGATATGCTGTTTTGGGCGAGGCGTCCCCCTTGCCGCTGATTTCCGGCCACAGAATGCTTCTCTTTCCGCCCCGATCCCCGGGGAAGCCTGTCCCCGAGCACGCGTAAAGAACGTTCATGCGACGCGATCGACGGGCAACGTACGGTGACGAGCGCATCACACTTCGCCAAACCCTGGCGATCGCGATCCTGCTACATCTCATGCTCGGCGGCCTGTTGCAGTGGAACCCCGACTTGCTGTGGTCGGAGCCGACCGTCGTCGAGCCCGAGTCTCGGCCGCTGGAGTTCCGCTTCGTCGACATGCCCGAGACCCGGCCGAAGGTGGAAGTGATTCGCAAGGACGATCGTGCCTGCCTGTTTCGTGACGACGACCAGTGCCGAATCCGAACGCTCTCGCCACTGCACCTCGAGAAGGACGTGGAGTTCTACGAGCTGACGC
>CBDUAS010000542.1:0-2980 GCA_965365185.1 uncultured bacterium
TATCCGAAGTGATTAATTGCAGGATGCCTTATTTGTGGCTGCGTGATCCGATGGGCTATGAGGAGTTCCTCAGTAGCTTTTGGGGCTGCTTCCGCTACGAGCTCCTTCTCGGCGTGCCGTTCCTCGCGGTGGTGACATACCTGGCCGCCAAGGCGCTGCCGGCGCGGCCGCAGGTCATCGGCGCCCTTGCGGGGGTGGGCGCCGGGGTCATCTCGGACGCCTCCTGGCGCATGGTCTGCCCGGTGTCCGTGCCGATGCATTTCCTCACGGCGCACCTCGGCGGGATCGTCGTCCTGGGGTTCGCCGGCTATCTGCTCGGCCTCTGGTTCGCGTCTCGACAGGGCAGGGCGCGTCGGCACTGAGCTGCCTTTGGCGCGCCGCCCGGGGCCGTTGCCAGCGTGTGCACGGTGGCTTCGTCGCCGATCCGGCCCCTTTTTGTGAAACCGTCACCCCTCGTCGTGCAAAGAGGTCAGGTGAAAGCCGTTCCGTCCTTTCACAACCGGGCACGCCAAGGAGCTGAGAACATGGAGACCTCGCCCGCCATCGCGCAGGCAAAGTACTGGCACTTGAAGCAGGTTGCGCTGTTCGCCGACCTGGAGGGCACCGAGGTACGGCGCCTGGGCGAGCACTTCGACACCGACTTGGTCGAGGCAGGGCAACACGTCTACCAGTTCGGGGATCTCGCCGAGCGGATCTACGTGCTGAAGTCGGGACGGGTCAAGATTACCCGGACCTCGGACGAGGGAAAGGAGTTCATCCTCTACTTCATCAGTCCCGGGGAGATCTTCGGCGAGCTGGCGATTACCGGACGCGAGAGGCGCACCTGCACGGCGACGGTGGTTGACGATGCGTTCATTTGTGCGGTCGATCGGCCACACTTCGAAGCCTTCATGTTGCGACACCCCGAGGTATCGCTCGAGGTGTCGCGGGTCATCGGTCGTCGCAAGGACGCAACGGAACGGCGAGTTCTGGACATGATCAGCAAAGACGTCCGTACCCGTCTCGCCCACACGCTGGCGGATCTGGCGCGCGACTTCGGCGTCCGCGAGAAGCGCCGCGTCCGCATCGATCTGCGGCTCACACAGTCCGACCTGGCGCAGCTCGTCGGATCCACCCGCGAGACCACCAGCACCGTCTTCAACGAGTTCCGGCGCCAGGGGCTGGTCGATTCCGAGGGGAAGAACATCTGGGTACTCGATCCCGAGACCCTCGGCGGCTATGCTTGGGCGCCCGGGGCAGGAGGCTCGCGTCGCGCCGCCTGATTCCGGTCCCATCCACCAACCCCGCCGGAGCACGTTTCCGTGAACAGGTTCTCGCATGGCAACAAGCACCGGCCGCTGCGCCGAGAGGCAGCGGTCGCCCTCGTCCTCATGCTCGGCGTCTCCTCGCTGCTCGGCGTCAGGACGCTCGCTGCGCACACCTCGTCGACAGATTCGAACGCCACCGCGGGCGCGCAGGCCGAACGCGTCGCTGTCGGTGACGAGGCCATCGATTTCAGCCTCGAGTCCATCGACGGTGAGTCCTACCGGCTCAGCGAGCTTCGCGGGCAGAAGAACGCCATCCTGATCTTCTTCCGCGGAGCCTGGTGACCCTGGTGCCGCGCGCAGCTCGGTGAGCTGCAAGAAAACCTCGACCGGCTGACCGGGCCGGACACCGTTCTCTGGACGATCAGCAACGAGCAGGCCGAAAACCTCCGCGAGCTGCGAGACAACGAGAGCTTGCAGATGCCGTTTCTGCTCGACCCAGAGGCGACGACAATCCGGCAGTACGGTATCTACAACGAGGACAGCGATCGCGTCATACCGCATCCGGCGGCCGTGTTGATCGACAAGCAGGGCGTCGTGCGCTTCGTTCGCGTCGACGAGAACTACCGCGAGCGCCCTTCGATCGAGGAGCTGCTGCAGGCCCTCGAGGGCCTCTGAGGGAGGCCCTGGCACGGGAGCGCCTGCCCGCGCCGCCGTAGCTAGAACGAACGGGCGATCTCTAGTAGCGTGTGGGCAATCGGCTTGCACGGGCATGCGTGCGCGACGGCTCAGCTCCGATGGCGTACGAGCCCCGGCTCTCTCAGGAGGCACGATGTACAAGCGTTGGCTGCCGGCGATGCTGGCTCTGTTCGTTGCTGCGATCTCCCTTTCGGCCGCGCCCGCCGGGGCGCAGATGGGTGCGGACAAACGCCCGTTGACCCATGACGACTACGATTCGTGGAAGCGAATCCAGGGGCAACAGATCTCTGCGGACGGCGCCTGGGTGGCTTACGTCGCGAGCCCGCAGGAGGGCGACGGCGAGTTGGTCGTCCGCAATGTCGCTGCCGGCACCGAGTACCGGCACCCGAGAGGTACCCAGGCGCGTTTCAGCGCCGATTCCCGCCACCTTGTCTTTCTCGTCGAGCCACTGGAGGAGGACGTCGAGGAGGCTCGTGACAACGACACCAAGCCGGCCGACATGCCGAAGAACGCCCTCGGCATCATGGATCTCGCAGACGGCGGCGTGACCGAGGTCGAGCGGGTGCAAGGTTTCGAGCTTCCCGAGGATGCCGGCGGATGGGTCGCCTATCTGCACGAGGAGCCGACGTCGGCGGATTCCGCGGCAGAAGAGCCCGCGGAGGAAGGCGTCGAGCCGGCGGAGGAGGAAGAGGAAGGCGAGGAGCGAAAGGACAAGGACTACGGCACCACGCTGACGGTACGCTCACTCGCCGACGGGTCGGAATGGAACGCTGCCTCGGTTCTCGCGTACATGTTCACCGACAGCGGCGACGCCGTGGTGTACACGGTGTCGAGCGAAGACGATCCCGCATCGGACGGCGTGTACGCGTATGCGCCGTCGAGCGGCGCGCTGACAACCGTCCTTGCCGGCGAAGGCAACTACGAGCGCATGGCGTTCGACGAGTCGCAGTCGCGGCTCGCCTTTGTGCCTGATCGCGACGACTACGAAGCCGACGAAGCCTGCGTCGGCTGTCACCGCGGCAAGGGCATGCACCAGT
>CBDUAS010000543.1:0-2976 GCA_965365185.1 uncultured bacterium
GATGACGTGCACGGCGACCGGCGTCGCGGCGGCGGGCCAGTACGCCAACGTCGGCACGGCGAGCGGTCGCGAGATCGAGGGGCCGACCGTCAGCGACAGCGATCCGAGCCATTACTTCGGCAGGGTCGAGGAGCCCGGCGACCTGGGCTGCAGCCACGGGTATTGGAAGAACCACCCTGCATCGTGGGCGGCCACCGGCTACATGGCATCGCAAACCGTCGACAGCGTATTCACCGCCGCCGGCGCCTTCCCCGCCGTCGCAGCCAGCACACTGGGCGAAGCGCTCGATTTCGGTGGCGGACCGACGGTCGAGGATGCGGCCCGCAACCTCCTGCGCCAGGCGGTGGCGTCGCTGCTCAACGCCGCCCATCCGGACGTGCCGTTTCCGAGAACGGTCGGCGATTTGATCGCGGCGGTGGATGCGGCCCTGGCATCCGGCGATCGGCACACGATGCTGTCGCTGAAGGACGAGTTGGATTTCGAGAACAACGCGGGGTGCCCGATCAACTGAGATCGTCGGCGCACTGCCGGGAGGTCGTGGAGCGACGGCCAATGCTTCGCCCGGAAGGGACGGCCCGTCTCAGCGGCCTTTCAGGCGCTCGAGGAGGCCCTCGGCCGCGGCCGTGACGCGCGCCGCAGCGCTGTCGACGGCTGCCGCGGTTTCCGGGGAGCTGCCGCCGACCTCGATGTCGCGGGCCGACAAGATGGCGCCGCGGTACCAGTCCGTCCAGCTCTCGACGATGAGTATCTGCTCGTCGACGTCTGCGCCGGTGCGAACGGCGTCTCGGCTCAACGCGAACTCGGCCTCGAGCCGGGAAAGCGCAGCGCGCTCCAGCTCGCCGACGACGAAGCGAGCCGTGTCGCCGTCGGCCGACGTCAAGGTCATCGCCGACACCAGGGCGCAGGTGCCGACGTTCTTCAGCGTCTGCGCCGAGACCATTTCGATGCGGTCACCGTCCGTGTGGTAGTACTGGTCGGTGAAGTGCCACAAGAGGAGTCCGGGCTTGCCGGCGCGCAGGAACGGCACGTGGTCGCTGCCCCCCTCGTAGGGGTTGGTGCTCACCACCCAGCCCGTCGCCGCGGCTTGCTCGCGGCACCTGTTCAGAACGAAATCGTTGAAGTAGTGCGGCGTCATGTCGTCGATCGAAAGCGGCCGGCCGCCCCACTCGGTGTGGCGGTCCTCACCGCGAGTCCACACCGCCGAAGGGTCGGGCATCTTCTCGATAAGGAAGGTGCCGCCCGTCTTGCTCGTGTCCTCTCCGACCATGTCGAGGCTCATTCCCCACAGCACCCCCGCGGTGCGTCGCGGATCGTCCTCCAGATAGCGGCGGGTCGAGCTGATCTCGTCGCCCCACAGCATGGTGATGGTGCGTCGCGGCCGGAACGAGCCGTCGCGCACCAGGCGAGCGATCACCCGGGCAACTTCCGCGAGCGCGCCGACGCCCGAAGCGTTGTCGTTGGCACCAGGCTCCTGCACGTGGGCGCTGAACACGAAGCGCTCGTCCGGGTGATCGGATCCGCGAACGTCGGCCACTAGGGTCAGCTCTTCGGATTCATAGATCCGGGTCTCGACGCGCACCCGCGCGCGGACGGTCCCGATGGTCAGGGCATCGAGCAGTCGCCGTCGCGCCCTGTAGGAAAGGCGAAGTCCCCATCCGCGGGTGTCCGGGTCCAGGGGAATGCGGCTGAACTGAATCGAGTCCCGGTTGCGCTCGGGCTGCGTGTACGCCGGCATGCTGTAAGAGAGCACGCCGGCGGCGCCGCGGCCTTGCACCGCGTCGCGAAACAAGCGCCCGACGCTGGTGTCGCCGAAAACGATCTTGCCCTGCACGTCGAGCCCTTCGTAGCGTTCGGGTGAGCCGTCGCCGACGTAGACGATCTCGGCCTCGATTCCCTCCACCGGCGTCGAGAAAGAGTTGCGGGCCAGCATGTTGCGGTTGGCGTCGAACGACAACAGGCGTTCGCCGCCAGCGATCTCCAGAGAGGCGTCGACCGGATCCCACGTTGGCCCTTGCAGCGGCCGTCGCTCGACACGGTAGGTGAGCCGGGTGCCATCGGTAGCATCTGCCTCGTCGACGTACCCGGCGGCCGCCAGCTCGGTAGCGACACGCTCGATGCTGGCGTCGAAGCCAGTGTTGCCCGGCACCCTCCAGAACTGCTCCACGAACGCCACGATCTCGCGGGCACGCTCGCCGGAGTACGCCCGGCGCACGGCAGAGAAGTGGTTGCCGATCGCCGGGTTCGGGCTCTGTGGCGGGAACGTCCGATAGGTGGCGAACGACGCGTGGACCGCTGCCGCCGTCGGGGTTGTCACCGCGGAAGAGGTTCGGAGCCCGGTCGAAGGCGCAATCGCCGCGAGCAGACACATCACCGCAGCCGCCCGCAGAAGACCCGCGGCGTGAGCTGCCGTTGCCAGCTTCATGGTGGGCTCCCGGATGGATCGATCGAGTATCCGTAGCTTTCCACCCGCAGACGTTTTTTGCCAGCTATGGCCTGAGGTCGCTGCCGTCGAGCGCGCCGGCGTCGATCCGAGCGGCCACGGCACGATGCCGGGAAACAACGACGAGGGCAACGAGGGTGTATCCCTCGACCTTCGTCCCTCGTCTACACGGGTAGGAGATCAATGAGGGTGGCAACCGCCAAGGAGGCAAGCATGGATGCCGAGTTGAACATGCGTGAACGAGAGCTGGTGGCGCTCGCAGCGGCCGTTGCCAGCAACTGCATTCCCTGCGTCGAGTACCACACTCTCGCGGCCCGAAAGGCGGGCGTCACCGACGCCCACATGGGCGAAGCGGTGCGGATCGCTGACACCGTGCGCCGGGTCCCGGCGCGGAAGGTCCTGCGGGCCGCGCTCGCCGGACTCGAAGATCGGCCGACGGAATCGGCCGAGACGCTCGGCAGCGTTTGCGGCTGCTCGAAAGCGGGTCGGGGCGACCGGGCCCCGTCGCGTCAGCTTCGCATGGCGCGTCCATGAGA
>CBDUAS010000544.1:0-2976 GCA_965365185.1 uncultured bacterium
AATTCACGATCCCTGCCGATCGCGTCATGCAGATCGATGCCAAACGAATCGATCGGGGCAAGGGCGCGATCATCGGCCTGGCAATAGGCCTCGGCGCAGCCGCCGCCGTTGCGCTACCGATCGCGGCCGTTTGCGCAAACGAGACCGGCAAGGATGTATGCACCACGGGTGCCTTTCTCGGGATGGTCGCCGGGGCCGGGGCCGGAGCAGGAATCGGAGCCGCCATAGGGAAGGGTCGGCAGGTCGAGGCGTTCAGAGCACCCGGAACCCAAATCGCCCTCTCGCCCATCGTTACGCGGGACCGGAAAGGCGTTGTCTTCACGATCAATTGGTAGCCCGACGTCGTCGGCGTCGGCACCTGGCCCTCGGGAGACACGCCGAACTCGGTGTCATGGCGACCACCCATCTGCCTTCGCTCGCCGAAACGCGTGGGCTCAGACGATTCGCAACAGGAACTTGACAGCCTCGCACGCCGCCGGGTAACTACTCGTGCGGGCGCGCGCCGTAGGAGCTCCGCGCCCTGCCCCAGCGATCACCAAGACCGGCTGCGAGGGACTCGTGACACCGATAGACGTTCTTTTTCTGGGCGCCGACCCGACGGACGGGACCTTCGCGATCGATGAGGAGTTCCGCCTCGTGGAGGGAGAGCTCGGCAGCGGTGGCCACGGCGGATTCACCATGAAATCGGACCTCGACGTGCAGCCGCAGGAGTTGCAGAGACTGCTGAACCAGTACGCGCCGAAGCTGCTCCACTTCAGCGGTCACGTCACCGAGGCCGGCGAGCTCATGCTAGTGGATCAGGCCGGCAAGGGGCACATGGTCTCAAGCAACCTGTTTGCGCGAATCCTCTCCACGGCGACCCGCCGGATCCCCTGCGTCGTGTTGAACGCCTGCAATGGCGAGGTCCTGGGCCCTGCCCTGCGAGACGTCGCCGAGGTGATCGTCGCCATGCGAGGGATGGTGACCGTGCGTGCCGCGCAGACGTTCTCGATCCGCTTCTACGAGGCGCTGGCCGGTGGCCGGTCCGTGCAGCGGGCCTTCGAGCAGGGGCTTCTCGAGGTCGAGCTGGCGGGTTTTCGCCCCGAGCTCGAAGCGCGGCTCATCGAGCACGAGCCGGGGCGCGCGGGCACGCTCGTGCTCACCGATCGCGAGCGGATCGAAGCCCCGCGCGGCGCGCCGATCTCAGCGGCTGCCGAGCCATCCCCGAGCACGGCGGCTCCGGCCGCGGCTGCCGAGCCATCGCCCCGCGGTCCGGTTCAACCCACGGCTACCGTGCCATCGCCCCGCGGTCCGATTCCACCCGCCGCCGCCCCGCCATCACGCGACAACATCTTCATCAGCTACTCCCATCGGGATGCCGACTGGATGGAGCGGCTGAGCATCATGCTGCGGCCTCTCGAACGGAGCATCGGCATCGACGTTTGGGACGACCGGCGGATCGGAGCTTCGGCGAGCTGGAGAGACGAGATCGAGGCTGCCCTGGCGCGCGCGAAGGTTGCCGTGCTTCTCGTGAGCCCCGATTTTCTCGCCTCGGAGTTCATTCACCAGAAGGAGCTGCCGGTCATCCTCGCCGCCCGCGAGCGAGGTGAGCTCGACGTGCTCTGGTGTTACCTGGCGCCCTGCCTGGTCGACGAAACAGCCCTCGCCGAGATCCAGGCGGCGCACACCCCGATGACGCCGCTCGTCTCGATGTCCGCTGGCGAGCAGGACCAGGCCTTTCTGCAGATCGCGACGCGTGCGAGCAAGATTCTGCGTACCTGAGCGGCGCCAGATCTTCGCTCGGGAGACCACGATCGACCGGTAGGCCGAATAGAGAACGCTCTCGATCCTGGACCTGGAAGAACGGCTTCTCTACCACGCCAGCGTGAACAGGATCCCGCGTCGTTGTCGCGAGACGATCGGGGCAACGCTGTAGACCATGGGATGGTCACGCGACGCCAGCGAGGAGGGGGCCAAATACACCGCCTCGCCGTCGCGTTTGAAGGCGTAGCCGACAGCCGCGCCGACACCCGCACCGAGCGCGGCGAACCCTACACCCGCGCCTGCCTGAAGCTGGCCGTCGCAATTCCGCCCGCCTTCGTTTCTGCAGTATCCCTCCCCGACGGCATACCCCAGACCGAATCCAGCGGCTGCGCCGATCCCCGTGCCCAACAGGGCACGACTGGATCTTGGCCGGTGAATCGCGGCGACCCGTTCAGCAGGAATCGTCACCGTGTCGCCATCGGAGAGCATCTCCGTCGTGTTCTCGATCGTGATGGTGTCTTCTGCGATAGCCCGGACCTCCGTCGTGTACTCCTCGTATCGTCCCGTTCCCTCGGCGTCACAAGTGATGCGAATCTCGTCGCCGACGTTGACCAGCCCCTCTCGAGCCAGCGCCGCGAAAGACATCGTCGCCTGTTGTGCCAGGACGCCCGCCGGTACCAACAGCACCGAAAGGGCAAGCACCGCCCTTCTCATTCCGCACCTCCTCTGGATACTGCACGGCGCCCTCGACCGCTCGAGCGAACCGAGTGTCTCCATCGCCGTACTGTCGTTTGCGGCTGAGGAAAAAGCGGGGACAAGTTACGGCGTATAGGTGCGGCACCCTTGGCGACGCGCCGCCGCATTCGTCCCGTTGACACGGCACATCGACGATTTCGAAGGTGGCGGGCCGCCTCCCGCAGCTCCGCTTCGACGAACGGGCCCGCCCCCGCGCTCGGGTGGGGTACGATGAGGATCCGCACCCGGCACCTCGCTCCCCGGCGAGAGGACGCACCATGGATACCCCGCGCCATCCGCGCGCATCGGCCCGTCGTGACGCCATGCGGCTCGAGCGACCTGTTCGTGGTGGTGACCTCGGTGGAAATCGAGAGTTCCACCTCGGGCGAAGGCGGCGGCGCCTCCATGATGAGGAGCGGCATGCGCGGGGGCGGGATGCGTGGCGGGTTCGGCCGGGATGAATTTATGGAGTTTGGCGGAGGCCAGGGATTTGGCCGC
>CBDUAS010000545.1:0-2968 GCA_965365185.1 uncultured bacterium
CCATCCACTGGTGGCGGTGAGGTGGGCGTGTTGGCGGATGCGTTCGGCGCCATGCCCGCCCCGACGACGATGTCCGGAATCCAGGTTTCCGTAGAGGGTACGAGCTCTGCCACGCATACCGACGGCAGCGGCAGGTTCATGCTGGCCGGCGTTCCCAGCGGCAACGTGAAGCTCAAGATCATCGGAGCGGGGAACAATGCAGACGTCATGGTCCAGGGGGTCGGCGCCAAGCAGCTCGTGCAGATCACCATCCAGGTGCAGCCGGGGACGGCGACCGTCATCGACCAGCGCAGCGACGCGCTCGACGGTTACGCTGGTCTGGTCACCGCCATGGACCCGGCGAACTTCGCGTTCACCTTGGACGACGGATCGACCTTCTTTACGGACGGGAACACCTGGTGGGACACCGGCGGCGACCTGTTCTCTTACGCGGAGCTGCTGACCGCCTTCGACGGTGGGGCTTCCGTTTTCGTGCAGGGGCAGTGGGCTCCGGGGCTCACGGGCGCGCCGCTCGCCACCGTGGTGAAAGCCGAGATCGGTGGGCTCGACGTCGAGGATCTGCGGCTGAGCTTCAACCGTTCCAAGTGGAGCCTCGGCTGGGTTGACAACG
Source organism: uncultured bacterium (assembly GCA_965365185.1). GTDB lineage: Bacteria > Acidobacteriota > UBA890 > UBA890 > UBA890 > CBDCGW01. Next base: position 611 of record CBDUAS010000545.1, read on the forward strand.
GCGGCCCGGGTGGCGGCAGCAGCGCCATCGAGGCTCGCATCAGCGGCGGCCCGTACGCCGATATCGACCCCAACAGCGTCGAGATGGTGGGCCCGAACGGCATCGTTACTCCGTTCGCCACCGAGCTCGAGCCCGGCGTCTTCGTCGCCAAGTTCACCAAGGCGCAGGCCATCAGCGTCGCGGTCAGCGTCCCCGCCGGCAGCACTTTCGAGGTGCTGGTGCGGGGACGGCTCGCCGACGGAACTCCATGGGAGCTGACGGCGACGATCGAGATCACCGACGATGACGACGATGAGGACGAGGATGACGATACCAAGGACCTCGATCCGGCCGTCGCCGCCCAGGCGATCGCCGAGATTCAGGTCGTCATCGACTACATCAACGGCCTCGTGGCCGCGGGCGAGATGACCGGCAACAATGCGAAGCCGCTGATCACCTCCCTGGAGTCGGCGATCGCCAGCCTGCAGAAGCTCAACGGCACGCCTTCCATCAACAAGCTGCAGGCGTTCCTCAACAAGCTGGACTCTGCCGAGAAGACCGGGAAGATCGCCACCGAAGACGCGGATTTCATCGAGGACCTCGTGCAGGACGTGATCGCTTTGTTGCAGGCAGCCGTCTGATCGGCGATTTTTACCGCTCTGGCTCGTTCGGGCTCGGGGGTCAACGCCCCCGGGCCCGTCGTCTTCTCGATCCCTTGCCATCGTCTTGACGACTGCCGGTGTCGAGGGGCAAGCTCGCGACGCGCTTCGAGCACACCGCTACGAGGAGTTCGGCTTGACGGAATCAGCCACAGTCGCATCACTGCTGGCGACAGGTGCAGACGACGCCGTCGCCATCGAGGCGCCCGGACGCCGCCCGCTCACCTACGCCGCGCTCCGCGCGCAAGCGGATCGAACCGTTTTGGCGCTCGAGAGCGCCGGAATCGGTCGTAGCGACCGCGTCGCGATTGTCCTGCCCAATGGCCCGGAGATGGCCGTCGCGTTCGTATCCATCGCCGCCGGCGCCACCACGGCTCCGCTCAACCCGGCGTACCGGAGAGAGGAGCTCGATTTCTACCTCGGGGACCTGGGCGCGGATGCGCTGGTCGTCGAGAGCGGCAGCGATTCGCCGGCGGTGGCGGCAGCCGCCGCCCTGGGCATACCCATTCTCGAGATCGTCGTGCGCAACGGTGATCCTGCCGGTGTGTTCTCGCTGGAGGGCGGCTCTCCCGGGACCGGTGCAGCGCAGGGCGGAAACGGGGATCCCGTCTTCGCCGAAGCGGACGACTTCGCCCTCGTACTCCACACGTCCGGCACCACCTCGCGCCCCAAGCTCGTACCGCTGACGCACATCAACCTCAGCGCCTCGGCGCATAACATCGCCCGAACTCTGCGCCTCACGGCCAACGACCGATGCCTCAATGTCATGCCGCTCTTCCACATCCACGGGCTCGTGGCCGCGGTGCTGGCAACGCTTGCTGCGGGCGCGAGAGTTTGCTGTACGCCCGGTTTTGATGCGTTGAAGTTTTTCGGCTGGCTGGATGAGACCGAGCCGACCTGGTTCACCGCGGTGCCGACCATGTACCAGGCGATCCTGTCGCGCGCCGGGCGGAATCGAGTAGTGGTCGAACGCACGCATCTGCGGTTCATGCGGTCGGCCTCGGCGTCGTTGCCGCCGCAGGTGATGGCCGAGGCCGAGGAGACCTTCGGCGCGCCGTTGGTGGAGGCTTACGCAATGACCGAGGCGGCGCATCAGATGACGTGCAATCCGTTGCCGCCCGGGGAGCGCAAGCCCGGGACCGTGGGGCCGGCAGCGGGCCCCGAAGTGGCGATCATGGACGAGTCCGGGGCGCTGTTGGAGCCGGGGGCCACCGGGGAGGTCGTGATCCGCGGTATCAATGTCACACCGGGATACGAGAACAACCCCCAGGCCAACGCCGCCTCGTTCGCCCACGGCTGGTTCCGCACCGGCGATCAGGGCGTCATGGACGCCGACGGATACCTGACCATTACGGGACGGCTGAAGGAGATCATCAATCGCGGCGGCGAGAACGTGTCGCCGCTCGAGGTCGATTCGGTGCTCATGGGTCACCCGGCGGTGCGGCAGGTGGTCACTTTCGCCATGCCCCACGACAAGCTGGGGGAGGAGGTGGCCGCGGCGATCGTCCTGCGCCAGGACGCCGAGGCCGACGAGAGCGAGATCCGGCGCTACTGCTCGGCGAGGCTGGCCGACTTCAAGGTGCCGCGCCGGGTCGTGTTCCTCGACGAGATCCCCAAGGGACCGACGGGGAAGATGCAGCGGATCGGTCTGGCCGAAAAGCTCGGTTTATGAGGTTCGCTGTTTACGGCGCCGGCGCTATCGGCGGTTACCTGGGCGCCC
>CBDUAS010000546.1:0-2962 GCA_965365185.1 uncultured bacterium
CTCCAGCACCACGATCGAGTTGTCCACCAGCATACCCACTCCGAGCGCCAGGCCGCCGAGCGTCATGATGTTCAACGTGATGCCGGTGAAGTAGCAGAGCACGAACGTGGCGATCAGCGACACCGGGATCGAAACGCCCAGCAGCACGGGGTTGCGCGGGTCCTTGAGAAACAGGAACAACACCGCGAACGCCAGGGCGCCGCCGAGGGCGATGTTCTGCCGCACCGAGTCGATGGCCTCGCTGATGAACGAGGCATTCTCGAAGGCCAGGGCGATGGTCAGCGCCGGGTACTGGGCGCGCAGCTCGTCAAGCGCCTCGTTGGCGGCAGCTACGGCCTCGATGGTATTGACCCCCGACTCCTTGTACATGAGAACGCCGACCGCAGGCTCACCGTTGAGCAAGGCTCCGGCACGCCGTTCGCGTGCACCGTCGCTCACCGCGCCGACGTCGGCGATTGTCAACAGGGCGCCCTGGGCGGTCTGCCCGACCGGAACGTCGGCGATGTCGTCGACCTCGAGGAACTCACCGATGACCCGCACGGCGTAAGCAAAGTCTCCCTGCAGCACGTTGCCGCTGGAGACGCTGGCGTTCGCCTGCTCCAGCGCCGTTCGTACGCTCGCGACCTCGAGCCCGAACAGCTCCAGACGATCCGGGTCGAGCTGCACGATGATCTCGCGCTCGGCGCCCCCGGTCACCTGGGCGCCGGCGATGCCCTCCACTTGTTCGAGTCGCGACACCACGACGGCCTCGACGAGCTGCCGCAAGCCCGCCAGGCTCGTCGGCCCCGCCACGGCGATACCCATCACCGGCTCGCTTCCCGGATCCCAGCGCAGCACGGTGGGCCGATCCGCGGTCTCGGGAAGCTGATCGAGAACGCCGTCGACCGCCTCACGTACGTGCAGCGCGGCAAGATCGAGGTCGACCCCCCAGGGAAATGTCGTCGTCACAACCGACATGCCCTCGCGCGACATCGAGGTGACCCGCTGCTGCCCCTGCACCGCGCTCACCGACGCCTCGATACGGCGGGTGATCTCGCTTTCGACCTCCAGCGGCGCCATGCCGAGGGCACGCGTGATCAGGGTGATGCGGGGCGTGCCGATGTCCGGAAGCAGGTCGACGGCAAGGCCGCCGTAGGAGACGAGTCCGAGCAGGATGACGCCGACGCATACCATGGTGGTGGCAACCGGCCGGCGGATGGAAAGACCCGTTAGCGACATGTGCTAGCCGTCATCACCGGATCGGTCGGGCTCGACGATATTCACCGGCGTATCGTGCGCCAGGGTGAAGTGCCCACTTGTGACAACGATGTCGCCTTCGCGGAGGTTGTCCGAGAGAACCTCGATCCACTCTTCGTTCTCCAGGCCGGTGGTGACGTATTCCCACTGCGCCCTGCCGTCGCGGACGACAAAAACCAGTTGCCGGTTGTCGCGCAGTAGAACCGCCTCCACCGGAACCAACAGCCGATCCTCGAAGATCTCCGTATCGAGCACCACCTGGGCGAACATACCCGGCTTCAGGCGCCGATCTCCGTTGGGAAGCCGCACGGTCACCGACAGCGTCTTGCGCGCGGCATCGACGACCGGGTCGATGGCTTCGATGGTGCCGCTGAACACCTCGCCCGGGTAGGCCGGGAACGTGACTTCGGCGCGGCGGCCCTGACGCACGAAGGAGATCTCCGATTCGATCACTTCGACGCGTACGCGGATCGGATCCGCATCCACGAGCAGCATGAGGTCCGTGCCCGCGGTCACGCGCCCGCCCGCCACGGGCCATGCCTTGTTGTTGGGGCCGCTGCTTGCTTCCAGACCCGCCACCTGACCGCCGAAGGGCGCGGTTATGCGGGTACGGGCCAGATTCAGCTCGGCCTGTTCGAGCGCCACGCGGGAGTTCGTCAGCTCGGCCATGGCGGCGAACAGATCCTCGCGGGTCAGCTGCGCGAGGCGCTCGTCGAGATCGGGCTGCCGCAGCATGGTCTCGTAGGCCTGATCGTTGACGTAGCGGCGCAGGAACTCCAGGGCGTTCTCGCTCGCCTCGGTCTGCGATCGGGCTCTGACCTCCTCGCCACCGATGTCGATCTGGTTGTTGGCAAAATCCATGATCCGCTTGTTGTACGAGTCCTCCGCCTGATCGCGAGCCATGATGAGCTCGGCGTCGTCGAGGGCGACGAGGAGGTCGCCGGCGTCGACCCACTCGCCCTCAACGACCGCCACTTCCTCGACCTTTCCCGTCACCTCCGCCCCGATGGTGAGCAGCCTTTCGGCCTCCGCCACCCCGTTGGCGGTGATGCGCTTGACCAGCTCGCCGCGGTGCGCGGGCTCCGCCGTTACCGATACCGATCCCGCCGGCGGCGGCTGGAACGACGGGTCGCTGCCGCCGGCCGGGGCGTTTTCGAGGGTCGCCTCCGTCTCCTCGGCCTGCGGCATGAACTGATAGATACCGAGGCCGATGAGGCCGACGGCGATGATGCTGGCGACCAGCATTCCGGAACGGCTCATTTCGCCTCCCTTATTAACGCGGATTTTCATCTGTCGGGTTTTCATATCAAGCAGGGAGCTCTCGCCACACCTTGCCCATCCAAGCGGCGAAGCGCCGCGCGCGGGCCCGGCCTCGCTCGACCAAAAGGTAGAGAACCGGCGTCACGGAGAGGGTGAGGATCGTTGCCACGGTGAGGCCGCCGATCGTCGACAGGGCCAGGTTCGACCACATGTCCTGGTTGCCGGACGTCTGTTCGGAGCCCTGCACGATCACCAGCGGAAGCAACCCGCCGATGGTCGTGATCGAGGTGACCAGAATCGGACGCACGCGTTCCGCGGCCCCGGTGATGATCCCCTCGAAGAGCTCGAGCCCCTGGCGCCGCCGCAGGTTGATGTGGTCGACCAGGATGATGGCGTTGTTGACCACGATTCCCGAGAGCAGCACGACGCCGATGCGTGCCGAAGGGTCGAAGGCCTTGCCGGTGAA
>CBDUAS010000547.1:0-2961 GCA_965365185.1 uncultured bacterium
TGGCCACGTATCTGCCGGCACGACGCGCCACGCGCGTGGATCCGCTGGAAGCCCTGCGCGCGGAGTAGATCTTCTACTCGAGCAACTCCGACTCCAGCTCTTCCTCCACGATCTCACCACCGACGACGCTGACGTAGTAGACCTTGGCGCCCTCGCGGGTGTGGACGACCCGCTCCACCTCGTTGTCGACGAAGTAGATGCCGGCGTTGTTGTCGCACGCGTACCCCGGCTTCATCTCACCGGAGAGAATCATCCGCTGATAGGTGGGGCGGCGCTGCTCCTCACCGTCGTAGTGGGGAGAGTGGCTACCTTCGAGGAATCCGAGACACTCGACCTTGGTGAGCTCCTGCGGCCGCGAATCGGTAGTTCCCTCCTCGAACCAGCACAACGAGCCGGCGCTGGCCCCGCCGAGAACGATGCCCTGATCCCAGGCCTGTCGCAGCACCTGGTCAATCCCCTGTGCTCGCCAGATAGCCTGCTGGTTCAGCGTGTTGCCGCCCGAGACCACGATGCCGTCCATCGACAGCAGCACCTCTTCGAACGTTTGGTCCATACGGTAGCTGGTGATGAAGCTCGCCTGCACGTGCGGCTCGACGTTCAGTGGGGCGCAGTTCTCGTACCAGCGCACCGAACCCGAGTCGCGGTCGGCCGAGGCCGTCGGCAGGTAGCACAGCCGCGGCCGTTCCTTCCCGGTGAGCTCCGCAAGATACCTGATGAAGGTGGTCCCGAATCCCCCACCGGCGATCAGGATCTTGCGGTTGCGGTTCTGCGCCGCTGAGCCGGCGCGTGATCGGGCCTTCCGGGGCGTCAGCGACAGGCCACCGGTACCCACCCCGATGGCGCCCAGCGTCGACGTCGTGAGGAAGTCTCTTCTTTTCATGGGTCTCTTCTCCCGTCTTGTTTCGTTCGTTGCCCGAGGCTGATCATTACGTCGGCGCGGCAGCCCGGTCGGCAATTTCCCCCCGGCACCGATCGGCCGGTACCTCGCTACTGCTCTTCACGCTTCATCAGCACGCGCATGCCGTGCTCGGAGACCATCTCGTTGAACGAGGCGAGTTGGTCCTCGTAGACGACGCGGATGCGGTCGAGCAGCGGCTGGAGCTGCGGCTGCAGGTCCTGCCAGCGCTCGCGCATGCCACTGGAGACCGGCGGGGGACTGCCCGATACGGCGCCGTACAGCGTGTTGAATTGGTTGTCGAGGCGGCCCGGGAAGTTGAGCGCGTCCTGGCCGCCCTCGCCGTCGAGCTGCGTCAGCTCGCCTTCAACCTCTTCGAGGGCTTCGTTGAGCTGGCGCGCCGCCTGCATGGCCGCGTCCCCGTACCCGGCGTCGGCGAGCTGCCGGCCGATCTGCGTCGCCTGCGTCTTGACCGAGCGGAGCTGGGCGAGCTCGTCGTACAACAGCTTGGCTGCCTCGCCGACCTCGCGGGCGAGACGAAGCTGCTCCTCGTAGTCCGCGAGGGTCGCCTCGACGCGCGGGTCGGGCAACAGCTCGAGCGGCTGGCTCGCACTCCAGTCGCCGACGGTGAGCCGCACCTCGTACGTCCCGGGTACGGCTCCGGGGCCGCCGCCACCGCCGAAGCCGCCCCACTGTACGATGCCCCGGGGCACCTCGTAGATGGCTGGCCAGCGGCCGTTCCACGTCGTCCGGTTGACGCCGACCTGCGGGGAAAGCCCGCCGCCCATGAACTGAGACATGTCCATGCCGCCGAACGAGGCGCCGGCGCGCACCATTTCGATGAATTGCTCGCGGAACTCCGGCGGCACGAACGAGGGCACGACGATTTCCTCCTCGCCGCCCTCGGGCGTCACCCTCCCGTTGCGCTCCTCCACGGCCTCTCCGTCCGGGCTGACGATTTCCAGGGTCACCGCGTCGGCGGTGCCCTCGGCAACCCAGAAGTGGATCTGCGGGCCCGGCAGACCGCCCTTGTAGGCCGTGCGCGGGGCAAACAGATACGCCGGCGAGTCCATCACCTCGGTGGTCAGTTGCGACAGCGCCGAGAAGTTCTCCAAGACCCAGAAGGCCCGACCCTGCGTGGAGATCACCAGGTCGTGGTTGGTGATCGCCATGTCGGTGATGGGGGTGACGGGCAGGTTGAGCTGGAACGATTGCCAGTGGGCGCCGTCGTCGAACGAGATGTACATGCCGAACTCGGTGCCGGCGAACAGCAGGCCGCGGCGGTTCGGATCCTCCCGCACCACGCGCACGAAATGGTCCTCCGGTATGCCGTTGGTACCGTCGGTGAGCGACGTCCAGGTGGCGCCGTAGTCGTTGGTCTGAAAGATGTACGGGCGGAAGTCCTGCTCCCGGTACTTGTACACTGCGATGTGGGCGCGGCCGGGGTCGTGGGCCGACAGGTCGATCATGTTGACGGTGCCGCCGTCCGGCATGCTCGCCGGCGTGATGTTGTCCCAGGTCGCAGCGTTGTCGCGCGACACGTGCAGCAGCCCGTCGTCGGATCCTGCCCACAGCAGCCCCGGCGTCAGCGGCGACTCCTCGAGCGCGAAGATCGTCGTGTAGACCTCGACGCCGGTGTTGTCCCGCGTGATTCCCTCGCCGCCCGAGTAGCCCTGCTTGGTGACGTCGTCGGTCGTCAGGTCGGGACTGATGACTTCCCACGTGATACCGCCGTCCTGTGTGCGGTGCACGTACTGCGACGCGTGATAGACGGTGTCCGGGTCGTGCGGCGAGATGCGGATCGGCGCGTTCCACTGGAAGCGATACTTCATGTCCGCCGCCTGCTGGCCGGTCTGCGAGTCCTCGTAGCTGCGCACGCTGCGGGTCACGCCGGTGTTGCGATCCATGCGCGTGATCGAGCCGCCATAGCTGCCCGCCCAGATGACGTTGGGATCCCGCGGATCGACGGCAATGTGGCCGCTCTCACCACCGCCCACCGCGTAGAACTCGGCGCCTCCGCCGCCGAAGCCGCCGCCTCCGGAGGCGGCGGCTTCGGCGGCGGAGGC
>CBDUAS010000548.1:0-2934 GCA_965365185.1 uncultured bacterium
GGCTCCAGGGACGCCGACAATCCCTCTGACGACGGAATCAATAATCTGCTGAAGTATGCGCTCAATATGGCGCCGAACGAGGGTGATCTTGAACTGCCGTTTTCACCGCCCCGCATGCCGTTCGGCGGCTCGTGCGGCGGGCGTGGGTACGTCTCGGGGGCCTTACCCAAGAACGTGCCGAAGACGAAGCGGAACGAGTAGGTGACGCTGAAAAGCGCCGCCAGGGTGACGATCGCCGGCACCGACCAATCGGGCAGTCCGGCGGCATGCACGTGCAGCGACTCCTCCAGCATCATCTCCTTGCTGATGAAGCCGTTGAGCGGCGGTATACCGGCCATGGCCGCGGCGGCAAGCAGGGCGAGGGTGCCGGTCACCGGCATCAGCGGCAACAGTCCGCCCAGCCGCCGCATATCGCGCGTGCCGGCCTCGTGATCGACGATGCCGGCACTCATGAACAGCGCCGCCTTGAACGCGCAATGGTTGAGAATGTGGAACACCCCGGCGACGGCCGCCATCGGCGTGCCCATGCCGAACAAGAGCGTGATCAATCCGAGGTGGCTTATGGTCGAGTAGGCCAGCAGCGCCTTGAGGTCGTTCTTGAAGATGGTCCAATAAGCCGCCAGCGTCATCGTGACCAGGCCGGCACCTCCCACCAGCCACAGCCACATCTCGCTGCCGGCGAACACCGGGAAGATCCGCGCCAACAGAAACACCCCCGCCTTGACCATGGTGGCGGAGTGCAGGTACGCGCTCACCGGCGTCGGCGCGGCCATGGCGTGCGGCAGCCAGAAGTGGAACGGAAACTGTGCCGACTTGGTGAAGGCCCCAAGCAGGATCAGCACCAGCGCCACCCCGTGAAGCGGGCTGGCCTGCACCAGGTCGCGGGATTGCAGAATGGTCGACAGCTCGTAGCTGCCTACGATGTTGCCGAGAACGATCACACCGGCGAGCATCGCGAGGCCGCCGAGGCCGGTTACGACCAGTGCCATGCGCGCACCCTGGCGCCCCTCCGGGGTATGGCTCCAGTACCCGATCAGCAGGAACGAGCTCAGGCTGGTGAGCTCCCAGAACACCACCAGCGTGAGCACGTTGTCCGCCAGCACCACACCGAGCATCGCCCCCATGAAAAACAGCAGGTAGGTGTAGAACCGGCCCAGCGTGTCTTCCGGCGGCAGATACGAGCGGGCGTAGATGATGATCAGCACGCCGATTCCGCTGATCAGGAAGGCGAACATGAATCCCAGGCCATCGAGCATGAACGAGAAGTTCCAGCCGATGGCGGGAATCCAGCCGATGCTGAAGCGCGTCGTGACCTGGGCGAACACGGTCGTCGACTGCGACAACAGGAGCGCCAACGACGCCACCGCGACGGCTCCGGCAGAGAGGGCCGCGAGATCGCGGTTGCGGCGCGCGGCCAGCGGCGGGATCACCATCCCGGCCAGAGGCAGCAAGACGACGAGAATGAGCGTCATGACGGCGCGCTCGATACCATCTGATCGTTACTCCGGCGCTGCGGCAGTTCAGTCGTCGACGCCGTCGCGCCCGGCCTCGACCGACCCGGCAACGGCGCGCCGCCGGGCATTCCGCTCCCCGGCGCAGCGCTAAGAATAGCGGAAGCGAGCGCTCGCGTCTTCCCGCCCGCCGCGTGGCCTCGCTGACAGCGCGTTGTTGCCGGAGGTGGCGATGCGCGCCCCGTGCCTCTTATTGTTTAGTTTGTCTAAAGAAAGGAATGGTGGGGTCGATGCGGGAGAGACGGGCGAACGCACACGTACTTGTCTGCGGGATGGTGCTGGCGCTGTGCGCGCCGGTAGCCGGCTGTAGCTCACCCACGTCGCCGGATGCGGGCTTCGACCTCGGCGACAGCGTCGCTCTGGACGGCGGCAGCGCCTTGGTGTTCGAAAACGCCGCGAGCCTGGCGGCGCACCGGGCGAAGATCGAGCAGGTAGTGGCCGATACCGTCGTCGCGGTGAACCGCCTCATGCCGGTCAACGGAATCACGATTATCGTGCGCGTCGGAACCTCGACGGTCATCCCGGAGCTCGGCATCGGCGGCGCCATAACGCTGACCTTCGATCCCGCTTCGCCGGCGCTCGCCGCAGCGCTCGAAACCGACCTGTTCCCGCTGCTGGCCCACGAGATGCACCACGCAGCCCGGATCCGCGCCGTGGGCTACGGCAACGACCTGCTGGGCGCCATGGTCACCGAGGGGCTTGCCGACCAGTTCGCCGTCGAGGTGGCGGCTGTCGATCCGCCACTGTGGTCGGTGGCATTGGATTCAGTACAGCTTGCCACCTGGTCGGCGCGGGCGAAGGAGCAATGGTTCGATACCGGATACAACCACGACGCGTGGTTCTTCGGAACCGGCGTGATTCCCCGTTGGGCCGGCTACTCGATCGGATTCGCCATCACCGGGGAGTTTCTCGACGCCAACCCGGGGCTCCGAGCGTCCCAGCTTTTCGCCGAGCCGGCGAGCTCTTTCGTGCCTCTGGGCTCGCCGCGGCCGTGAACGGCCGAACCTACCGGCACGAAAAGATCCATGCGTGCGCCAACCGTAACCCGCGGCACGCTCCCCATGGGACGGCGTTGGTCCGAGGGGCTAGACTGACCCTTCAGATGCCGTCGCCGCTCTCCGGTCGTCGTCCAGCTCAGGAGTCGAACACGAGAATGTCATCACTCGAAGCACGTCTCGCCCGCATCCGCGCGGGCAGCGCCACGAACATCCCGGAGCGACCTCTCGAGCTGATGCATCGGGCCACGCGCGAGCTGATTGCATCGAACGCACACCAGCAGGCGCTCGGAGAGGGGGACACCGCGCCGGACTTCACCCTCACCGGCAGCTCCGGAAAAAAGGTCGACCTCGCCGAGGTTCTCGCGCAGGGTCGACATCCTGCGGGACGAGGGCAGCGAGGTCATCCGGGCCTACGGACTCGAGGT
>CBDUAS010000549.1:0-2915 GCA_965365185.1 uncultured bacterium
CCGTACTTCGTGGCGGCACAGACGTTGGCGAGTGTGTGGCTGCCGACCGTGTCGACTGCGCCGGCCCAGCGTTCGCGGCCCAGCGGACGGCCGGGGCCGTCCAGCTCGCTGCGATCGAGTGTGGCGGTGGCCCCCAGCTCGGTCAGGTACCCGGCGTTGTCGGGCCGTCCGGTGGCCGCGACCACCGTGTAGCCACGGCCGCGCATGTAGTCGACGAAGTCGCGCGAGAAGTCGCGGACGTCCGCGACCGACCCACGCTCGGGCCCCTCAGCCGCTCTCGATCGTCACCACGAGCGGCCAGTGGTCGGACACGCCCTCGCCCGCCGGCATCTCGAAGCGACGCGGCGTGCCGTCGGCGCGGACCTGGGCGGGGACTCCGTTGGCGATCTGCACCGAGCCGGGGCGCACCCTCCACGGCGTGTCCGCAAACGACACGAGGATCATGTCGAGAAAGGACCACTCGTCGTTGGGCGCGTAGTACTGCGTGCCGCGGCAGTCGCCGCAACCGAGCTCGTGCACCACCGTCCAGGTCGGCCGGGCGAAGCGAGCCAGCATGTTCTCGGCATCGTCCTCGGCGCTGGTCGTGTTGAAGTCGCCGGCGGCAAAAACGACGCGGTCCGTGGTGTTGTTGGACACGGCGCGGTGCAGCGCATTGAGGCTGTCGTAAGCTGCGACGCGCATTTCGGTCGGGTGGTACGGGGCGGGGAAATGAACGGCGAAGCCGGTCAGCAACGTCCCGTCCGGCAGGCGGAACGTGGCTTCCAAGATTCCACGGGTGTCGGCAACCCGATCCTCCTCTGCCCCGGGGAACGAGATGGGATGAAGCCTCGGCTCCCCGACGGCCTCGAGACGCGACAGGAAGGCCACATCGATGCCGCGGTCGTCCTGCCCCTCGATCAGGATCGGCGGGCGATAGCCGAGATCCGCCAGGTACTCGCTCCGCAGGCGCTCGAGAATCCCGACGTTCTCGACCTCCTGCAAGGCGATGACGTCGGCCCCTCGCCCATCGTCGACCTGGCGAATCACCTCGGCGACGGCGGCAAGTTTGCGCGCGATGATCGCGTCACTCCAGTCCCATTCCAAGCACTGCTCGCGCCAGTATTCGTTCTCGAGCGGCGCGCACAGCGCGCGGTGGGCGTCGTTTTGCTTGTCGGCGAGCGGCAGGTACGTCTCGTCGCTCTTGCCGGAATCGTCGTCGTTGTCGAAGAGATTCTCGACGTTGAAGGTCATGATCGTGACGGCGTGGGTGCCAGCAACCGGAGTCTCCGACCGGCAGGCGATCAGGCTCGCCGCGAGCACCAGCACCAGCGTCGATACGACGATACGTGGCGTGGGCTGCTCTCTGGAGGAAAATGGGACCATTACGCTGTCCTTGCAGTTTCCGGGCGTGATCGGACCGAAACAGGGTAGCAAGGTCCCGGGGTCAGGCTGACCGAGCTTGCCGCTTGCCCGCCAAGATATCCCTCTTGTGGTAGTGCCAGATGATCAGAATCATGATCCCCATGATCAGGATCAGCGGAAACGGTATCAGCGCCAGGAACGCAAAAGCCAAAAGGACGCCGGGCACGTCATAGCGCAGCATCTGGATAATCGCCCTGGTGATGAACACGAGGTAGACAACAACGGCTGCGATCAGCACAGCCAGGATCGCCACGATGACGGTCGTACCGCCAGCGAGCGCACCGAATCCTTCGGAGCCGAGTTCCTGCATGGTCACCTTCCCGTTGCCGTGAGAGGTTCAGCCCTCGAACACCCGCTCGAGGGCGTTCTTTCCCGGCGCTGTTGGACGTAGCGGGGCCAGTCGCGTGAGTTCCGGAGCGATTTCAGCGGATCGGTCGTATCCGGCCGGAAGAGCTTCGCCTGTCGGAGACTTCCGGATCACCCCGGTAGTAGACCGAGCCGCTGCTGCTCACGCTGGCATCCAGCGATTCCTCGGCCCACAAAGTTGCGTCTCCACTGCTGCTGAGCCTTACGGTCGCGCGGCGGCTACGCAAGGACTCTCCCTCGTAGTTTCCGGAACTACTGATGCTGATCTCCAGCGTGTCCACTACGCCTTCGCCAATCCCTACATCGCCCGAACTGCTGATGCTGACATCGAGGGAACTCGCGTCGATGCTCTGCACGGACACATCGCCGGACTCGCACCACTCCTCTCGGCGGGGTGAAGCCACCTGGATGCAAACACAGGTGCGCCGCTTTCTCCAGGGACCCGCTGCCCCGGTGCAGAGGGCGCGGCAAACCGCGCTGGATCGAGTGGATTCGGCCGTTGGCGCGCCCCGCCGAAGCTCGCGGGACCGAGGAGAGGTGAGATCTGGCGTCCCACCACCGCAACGGCTGCGCCCCGATCACGGAGAAAGAACGGAAGAGCGCCTGGCGCGAAGATCTGTGGAGCAGCCACGAGCGCCGCGGCCCGAGATGCAAGGCGCCGCGACGCAGGCAATGCCAGAGGCATCGTCGAGGAGCGGCAACGCATCAGATCGAGCCGCGCCGCCGCGGATGCGACGCAAGGATTCGCGCCAGGCACCTTTCAAAAGAGGCGGGGCCGACGGGATTTGAACCCGCGATCTCCGGCTTGACAGGCCGGCGTGGTAACCAGGCTACACCACGGCCCCGCCTAAACTCTCAGACTCGCGTGCGCGCAGGAGGTCGAGACGAGATGGGCGGTACTGGGCTCGAACCAGTGACCTCCTGCTTGTAAGGCAGGCGCTCTCCCAGCTGAGCTAACCGCCCGCAACGACCTAGGGATTCTAACCCGCGGCGGAGAGACTCGCCACACGTCCGCGGCGGCATCGATAAACGCTGCGCCGGTGCCCGACCTTGAAGATCGTCACGTCGCACGCCGCATTGTCAAAACGTCAGCGCTCACCGAACCAGCAACGCCTTCATCTCCCGCACCGCCCGCTCGAGGCCGACGA
>CBDUAS010000550.1:0-2915 GCA_965365185.1 uncultured bacterium
CAGAAGGTCCTCGACTCCCTGGTCGTCCTCACCCTCGTCATCGTCGGCCTTTCCGATTTGTGGTCGGGCCGGCTCGACCCGGAGACAGCCTTCGCGTCGATCGATGGAGCCGCGAACCGCCCGGTCATGGTTCTGGCGCACAATCCCGACACCAAGGACGAGATCGACCGATTTCCCTGGCAGCTCATGCTCAGTGGCCATACGCACGGAGGCCAGGTGGTCGTGCCGTTACTGGGGGCCCCGTTCGTGCCGGTGCGCGACCGCCGGTACCTGGCCGGATTGAAGCCCTGGAACGACCGGCAGATCCACGTGTCGCGGGGCGTCGGCAGCCTGTACGGCATTCGCTTCAACTGCCGCCCGGAGGTAACGCTCCTGGAGGTCCGATAGCGCCCTACCGCCCCGGTCGTACGATGGAGTTCCACTCGTCAAACCAGTTTTCCACCCGAACGATGCGATCCGGCTGAGGTATTGCCGACGATCGGCGCCCTCGAGCCCTAGCGGACCCTCCGTAGCTCGACGCGGCGGAACTCGATCGGGTGGCTCTCGGACTGCAGCGAGATCGTGCCGCTCTCGAGCTGCAGGCCTCCCTGAGCGACGGCGAGCCACCGGGAGTGCTCCTCGCGGTCGTCGAGCTGCGGCCGGGCGTATTCCAGCACGGACTCGCCGTCGATCAGGTGCCGGATGAGCTCGCCGCCCCGCACCTCGACCTCGACCGTCACCCACTCGTCGCCGTGGTAGGTGCGCGAGGTCGAGTTCGTGCAGTGCCGCGTGACCAGCTCGCCTGCCATGACGACATTGGTGCCGGGCGTGCAGAGGTTGGCGGTGGGTCGCTCGCCGGAGCCGTCGCCGCCGAGAAACTGCACCTCGATCGATACGGGGAAGTCTTGATCGACGGCCATCGATTCGGGCGGCTCACCGTGGATCATGACGCCGCTGTTGCGCAGCGCCCATCCGGGACCACCGGGCGCCTGCTCGCCGACGAAGCGATACTCGACCCGCAGCACATAGTGGGCGAACGGCTCCTCGTAGAACAGGTGGCCGAAGCGCCCGTCGAAGTCCCCGTACTCGTCGTACACGACTCTGAGCACGCCGTCTTCGACCCGAAACGTGTCGCCAAAGTTGTCGCCCGCCTCATAGCCGGTGATCTTGGGCGTCCAACCCGCCAAGTCCCGGCCGTTGAATAGCTGGATCCACTCCTCCTGTGGGGCAGCGCCTGCGCCTCCCGCGCCGGCAACGTCGTCCTGCAGCCGGCCGCGTGCGGCAAGCGGCGGGAGGTCGGCGGCCGTCGCTCTCGGCTGGCCGCTGGCGGCGCCGATCGACAGGTTCGTGTAGAGCACGAACACACCCATGACGACGAGAAACACCGCGAACGCCCGCCGCAGCAGAGCCTGCGGCGTGCGCGATGCGAGCCAGTTGCCGATCATGCTGCCGACGACACCCACCAGCACGAAGATGCCGATGAGCTGCCAGTCGACGCCCAGGTCGACGTCGGCCAGCACGTCGAGGTACTTGACGAAGCCAGTCGCCGACTTCAGCGCGATGATCGTCAAGCTGGTGCCGACGGCGACGTGGATCTCCAGGCCGCCGAGCAGCACCAGCGCCGGGACGATCAGAAAGCCGCCGCCGACGCCCACCAGCCCCGTGACCGCCCCCACGATCAGCCCGTCGCTGGCGATCTTCCAGGCCACCCGCGTTTCGGTGTCCTCGAGCACCTCGTCGACCCGCGGCGGGCGGAACATCAGAAATGCGGCCGCCAGCATGATGAAGCCAAACAACACGAGCTGGGTGGTGCCGGAAATGTAGGCGGATACGGTTGCCCCGAGAAACGAGCCGATCATGCCGGGCACGCCGAACAGCAGCACCGAGCGCCAGTGCACCAGGCCACGCCGGGCGTAGGGCAGCGACCCGACAAAGGCGATGGCGCCGACGATGGCAAGAGATTCCGCGATGGCCACTTTCTCGCCCTCGCCGATGAGGAATACCAGCACCGGGACGGTGAGAATCGACCCGCCGGATCCCAGCAGGCCGAGGCTCAAGCCGATGCAGAGGGCACCGATCCATGCCATGACGCTTCCTCGTCATCTCCGACGCGTACCCTGATGGCCGGCGAAGTGCCGGGCGACGGGGCGGCGGACACGAACAAGGATATCGCGGCGCGCGCTTTCCGGCGGGGTTACACTGCCTTGTTCCCGAAACACCACTCCGCCGGAGGAGAGTCATGAAGCGATCTGTCGTCGTCGCCGTCCCTTCTGTGTTGCTGCTGGCCGTCACTCTCGCCGCCCTCGGGGCGCCGCAGGCCGAGGGCCCACGCTACCTCGACCTTCCCGGTCGCACGGACGAGCTGCCGTACAGCCACCTGGTGGTCGCGGGCAACACCGTGTATCTGTCGGGGACCATCGGCGTCGACCAGGACACCGGCGAGGCTCACGCGGACGTCGATGCGGAGATCCGTCAGGTTCTCGACAACGTCAAGGAACGGTTGGCACTGGTAGGGCTGGAGATGGACGACCTGGTGAGCGTGCAGGTATTCTGTCCCGACCTGTCGCTCTACGACCGCTTCAACGCCATCTACGCGACCTACTTCGAGGAAAACCTGCCGGCGCGCGCGTTCATCGGCTCCGGCCCGCTGCTGCGCAACGGCCGCTTCGAGGTCGTCGGCGTCGCCGTGATGCCGTAGGACGCCAACACGAGAAAGACACCGGTATGGACTGGACGGAAGCCCGCCTACTGTTCCCCGCCGTGGAACAGAACGTCTACTTGAACACCGCCGGCGGCGGACCGATTTCGCAGCCTGCATCTGCCGCGGGGCAGCGTTACTACGAGCTATCGCTGCGCGATGGCGACGTTCATTGGAATGAGTGGCTCGACGACGTCGAGACGGTGCGCCGCAGGCTGGCTCGTTTTCTCAACGCGCG
>CBDUAS010000551.1:0-2907 GCA_965365185.1 uncultured bacterium
GCGGCGCCCGACGCCCCGGCCGAGGTCGACGGCGCCTCCCACGACAGCGTCCCCTCCGGGCCGAGGTACAGCTCGGTCCGCTCGACGCCGGATGGCGGCCACTGGTCGAACCGCCGCCACGCGTTGGTCCCGGTCTCGAAAACGATCGCCTCGGTTCCCGCCCAGTCGCCTGCGTCGCGCAGGTACCGGCTGAAGAACGGGTACTGCACCTCGTTCTGGAAGGTTTCCGACGTCGCCGTGCCGAAGTCGATGCAGCCCAGCGAATCGCCCGTCATCGAGCGCCAGCCGCCGTGCAGCCAGGGGCCCACCACCAGCGTGCTCTGGTTGGTCGGGTTCTTTTCTTCGAGCGTGTAGTAGATCGACATCGGCCCGTAGAAGTCCTCGGCGTCGAACCAGCCGGCGACGTTGAGCACCGGATGGGTGATGCCGTCGAGGCTGAGGAGGGCATTCTGGTTCTGCCAGTACTCGTCGTAGGTGCCGTGTTCCATGAACTCGTTCCACGCCGGCACGTCGTCGTGGAAGTACAGGTCGTTGATCCGCGCGATGGGGCCGATGTCGAGGAAGAAGTCGTAGCCCCAAGGCGTGCCGTAATCGAATGTGCCGGCGCGCTGCTCGGTCGGCTCGTCGCGCCGGCGGGCGTTGCGCGACAGCCAGCCGAACGCGTACATGAGCCGGAAGGCGCCGTTGTGGTGCCAGTCGTCGCCGATGAACATGTCCGAGGGCGACGCCTGTGGCGACGAGGCCTTCAGCGCCGGATGGGCGTTGACCATGCCCATGACCGTCTGCCAGCCGGGGTAGGAGATGCCCCACTGGCCGACGCGGCCGTTGTGGTCGGGAATGTTGTCGAGCACCCACTCGATGGTGTCGTAGTTGTCCGTGCTCTCGTCGGCGTCCGTGGGCCCGGCGTCAGGGCCGTTGAGAGGCTTGATGACCTGGAAGACGCCCTCGGAGCGATAGGTGCCGCGCGCGTCCTGGTACACGAAGATGTAGCCGTCGCGATCGAACTGCTCGGTGGGCCCGAGTGGCTCGCGGTACTCGTCGGGCTCGTAGGGCCGGATCGAATAGGGCGTGCGGAACAGCATGACGGGGTACAGCCGCGAGGTGTCCTTGGGCGTGTAGACGATGGTGTACAGGCTCACGCCGTCGCGCATCGTCACCATGTACTCGGCCTTGTCGTAGTGCGCGCGGACGTCGAAATCATCCTGAGCAGCGCTCGCGGCGCACCCCACGAGGAGGGCGAGAGCCATCAGCACGGAAGCACCAAGAGCCGCGCGGGAGCGTGGGAGGGCCGCGCACGGCAAGCAGGAACGAGATGCGAGCGCTCTGCAACCGGCTGAAGGCGTCATGAGCGGGATTGTGTCGAGCCGCGAGCCTCGGGTCAACGGTGGCTCTCGTAGGAATCCTTACATGTATACTGATACTGATAGAAATGTAAGGAGGACTCCGTGGCGCGCGCGACCGTCACATCAAAGGGACAGATCACCATCCCGAAGGAGATCCGCGACCGTCTCGGGCTGAGCCCGGGTGACGGTCTCGAGTTCGTGGTCGATGCGGAGGGGAATCTCTTGGGCAAGCCACTGCGAAGGTCGGGTCCAGGCGACCTTGCCGGATGCCTCAGGCACCTTGCGGGTGATGCTCCGGTGACCCTCGCCGAAATGGACGATGCGATCCACCGTGCCGCGACGGGCCGAGACGCGCGCACGAGAACGCGCACCGAGGCTCGACGTCGGCTGCCGGAGGATGGCGGGAACGCATGATCGCCATCGACACCAACGTCTTGCTGCGCTTTCTCGTCATGGACGACCCGGTGCAGGCCGCGAAGGCCGTCGAGCTGGTCGAACGGGCCGTGCAAGAGCAGCAGCGCGTATTCCTTTCCGACATCGTGCTGTGCGAGACGGTGTGGGTCTTGCGCTCTGCCTACCGGGCTTCGAAGCGCGACATCGTTACGACGCTGCGCCGCCTGCTCGCCGAGCCGGCGTTCAGCGCTCGCAACCCGATGGCCGTCGAGCGGAGCATCGAACGCTACGCTCGGGGCAGCGGCGACTTTGCCGACTACTTGATCGGAGAGGCGGGGGCGGCCGCCGGCGCGCACACCGCCTACACCTTCGAGAAGAGGCTTCGTGATGAGCCCGACTTCGCTTTGATCGCCTGAGGCACGCGTTGTCGCCTGCTCTCTCGTTGACGGCCCGACGCCTGTCGCCTGCTTCCTCGTCGACGGCCTGACGCCTATAGCCTGCTCTCTTCCCGTGCGCCCGGTGTGTTACCTGCCTCGTTGACCGCCGGCCGCGTTGTTGGTGCTTTCCTTCAGCACGATGAAGCGGTGGAAGAAATCATCGGCGGCGTTGAAGGCCAGCAACCAGCGTTCGTACAGCAGTGAGTCGTGCACGTCGTCGGGAAAGACGATGAGCTCGTAGTACACGTCATGGGCGCGCAAGAGCTGCACCAGCCCGGTGGTCTGGCGGAAGGGCACGTTGCGGTCGTCGTCGCCGTGCAGCAGCAGCACCGGCGAGCGCCAGGTGTCGATGGCGCCGATCGCCGACGAGGTGTAGCTGATGTCGTCCGGGTCGATGGTGTTGCCGCGCAGGTGCACGCCCGCCAGGTCGACGCCGGCGGAGAAGATGTCGGAGTTACGCGCCAGTCCTTGCGCCGTGAGAATACCGCCGTAGGACAGGCCCCAGAGGCCGATGCGGTCCGGATCGACGTCGGGGCGGTCGCGCAGGTATTCGCCCGCGGCGAGCACGTCCTGATACTCGGAGTTGCCGCGACCACCGGTTTCGGGGGCGTTGCGGAACTCGGCGCCGTAGCCGATGCCGCTGCGATAGTTCACGGAGATGGTCACATAGCCCTGCGAAGCGAAGTACTGATTGATGGCGTAGGCCATGTGATAGAAGTGCATGTAGTGGTAGC
>CBDUAS010000552.1:0-2894 GCA_965365185.1 uncultured bacterium
GCCGCAAGTCGAGATAGCGGTGCTTGAGCCGCAAGTCCTCCAGCGCCGCTGCGTCCTCCTCGATCAGGAACGGCGGCGTATCGGCTTTCGACAACGTGTCCGCTCGCCCGACGCGCACCTCGACCGCTCCCGTCGGCATGCTGTCGTTGACCGTCTCGGGGGGGCGTGGAGCAACCGTTCCCTCCACCTCGACGACCCACTCCGGGCGCCATGTCTCGGCAATCGCGTGTGCGCCCTCGACTTCCTCGGGGTTGAAGACGAGCTGCACGCTGCCGGTATGATCCCGAAGGTCAACGAAGATCAGGCCGCCGAGATCGCGACGATGCCAGACCCAACCCTGAAGGCAGACCGATTCGCCGGCGTTTTCGGCTCGAAGCTCACCGCATGTATGGGTTCGACGCATTGTGTTCGGTCTCTCGATCCAGTCTCGTTCTGCAATGGTGGCCGCGGGCCCCTCGAGCCAACGATCGACTCAGGCCGGTACGGCGTTCAGTCAGCGCCCTCTCCTGAATCGTGCCCACCGGCAAAGGATGCGCGCATGTGTGCCGCCAGCCGGTCGAGCGGCACCTCGAGTTGTTCGCCGCTTTCCATCCACTTCACCGTGCAAACCCCCTTGGCCATCTCGTCCGGCCCGAGGATGACCGTCGCCGGCGCACCGGAGCGATTCGCCGCCTTCATCTGCGCCTTCATGCTGCGACCCTGGAAATCCCTCGTGCAGCGCAAGCCCGCTCCACGCAACCCGCGCATCAGGCGCATGGCTTCGGCCCCGAGATCCGCACTGACCGTGACCACGTAACAGTCCAGTGGTGTGGCGCCTTCCCGCTCAGGAAGCGCCAGGACAATGCGCTCCAGACCGGCTGCGAAGCCGACGCCCGGCACATCCTCGCCGCCCATCTGCGCCACCAGACCGTCGTAGCGGCCGCCTCCGAGAAGCGCGTCCTGGGCGCCGAGCAACGAGGATGTGATCTCGAAGACCGTGCGGCGATAGTAGTCGAGGCCACGTACCAGGCGGGGCGCTACGGAGAAGTCGATCCCCCAGTCGGCGAGGTAGCCGCAAACCTGCTCGAAATGCGCCCGGTTTTCGTCGCTCAGGTGATCGAGCATCGTCGGTAGCTGCTCGATGACGACCTGATCGCGCGGGTCCTTGCTGTCAAAGACGCGCAGCGGATTCAACGCGTGTCGGCGCTGGGAATCCTCCGACATTTGCTCGTACAGCTCGCGCTGTGCGGCGCCGAGCCTCTCCATGTACCGGGGACGGTCGGTTCGATCCCCGACGCTGTTGATCTGCAACGTCAACGGCGTAACGCCGAGGTCGGTGAGCCAGGTCATGGCCATGTCGATGACCTCCGCGTCGACGGCAGCGGACTCGGAACCGAAGGCCTCGGCCCCGATCTGGTGGAACTGGCGGTAGCGGCCCTTCTGCGGACGCTCGTAGCGAAACATCGGGCCGATGTAATAGAGGCGGGTGACGTCGCGGCTCTGTCCGAGGCCGTGCTCGAGGTAGGCGCGCACCACGGGCGGCGTGCCCTCCGGGCGCAGTGTCAGGTCATGGCCACCGAGGTCGCGGAAACGGTACATCTCCTTCTGCACGATCTCGGAGGTCTCCCCCGTGCCCTTTTCGAAGACGGCGCTGTGTTCGAAGATCGGCGTTCGCATCTCGCGAAAGCCGAAGCGGGCGAAGGTCGCACGCGCCGTGCTCTCCACCTCCTCCCAACGTTCGACCTCCGGGGAGATGACGTCGCGGGTCCCGCGCGGCGCGCGCAGCGCCCGGCGATCGCCTTTCGACTCGTTGTCTTTGTTCGTCATGCCTGGTGCCACCTCGCTGCCGGCGGAATCAACTGCCCGTGGCCCTCTTTCAGGTATTGCTGCTTGAGCTCGACGTAAACGCGTGCATGATCCAGGATCCACTCGACGTCTTCGTCGGTCACGCGCCGGGAGAATTTCGCCGGGCTACCGGTCACCAGAGTTCGCGCCGGCACCACTGTCCCGGGGGGCACCAGCGCCCCGGCACCGATGATGCATTCCTCGCCCACAACGACGCCATCGAGCAGGGTCGCGCTCATGCCGACGAGCGACCGTGCGCCGACGGAACAACCGTGCAACACGACGCCGTGGCCAACCGTGACCCACGAGCCCAGGACGGTAGGTTCCTGGCCGGGTGCACAGTGCAGGATTGTACCCTCCTGAACGTTCGTCGCGTCGCCGATGCGCAGTGGCCCCACGTCGCCCCGAAGGACGCAGCCGTACCAGATGCTGGCATCGTTGCCGATCCGCACGTCGCCGACGACAACGGCGTCTTCGGCGAGAAACGCCGTCGGCGATACGCGCGGGTGTGTTCCCCCGAACCCGCGGATCATGCCGGCCTCAGCCGCACCACTTCGCCCACGCCGACCTCGTGCACACCATCAACGGCAAGCACCCGGAGATGCCCCGCTGCAGTGAGGCCGTCGGCCCGACCCTCGATGAGCCCAGAATCCGTCTGTACCGCGATGCGCCCACCGAGGCTGTCGGGGGAAAGCTCCAGCCAGCGCTCGCGTATGGGAGCCAGGCTGCCGTGCGCGCGCCAGGCCGACTCCTGAGCGTCGAGCGTTTCCAGCAGGCGGGAGAGCACGCGCAACCGGGAGACCGGCCGTCCGCACTCGCGCTCCAGGCTGGTTACCCGACGGCGGAGATCCTCGGGAAACCGATCGGCCGCGTCCTTCACGTTGATGCCGATGCCGCAGGCGAGGAAGTCCAGCCCGGCGCCCGTCGTCTCGGCCTCCACGAGCACGCCGGCGATCTTCCGGTCACCCACGTAGCAGTCGTTCGGCCAGCGCAGGTTCGCCGCCGGTGCAATGATGCCGTTGACGCTCTCCGCAACCGCGATTGCGGCAACCAGCTGTATGGCGGTACCC
>CBDUAS010000553.1:0-2889 GCA_965365185.1 uncultured bacterium
TACTGGGACTGCTTTTCGGGAATCGCCGGGGACATGAACCTCGGCGCCATGGTGGGCTGCGGCCTCCCGGTGGACGAGCTGCGGGAGGACCTCGCCGGCCTGGCGCTGCAGGGCTTTCGCATCGAGCATCGACGAGTTCGCCGCGGGGCTCTGGCGGCGGACAAGATCGACGTCGTCATCGAAGCGACGGAGGGGCACGTCCACCGCGGCCTGGCGGAGATCCGCACCATCCTCGCGGAAAGCTCGCTGCCGGAGGGAATCCCCGAGCGCGCCGAGAGTGTGTTCGAGGCGCTCTGCGCCGCGGAAGCGGCGGTTCACGGTTGCTCCATCGACGAGGTCCACCTGCACGAGGTGGGGGCGATCGATGCGATCGTCGACATCGTAGGTGCCTGCTGCGGTCTGCGGCGCCTCGGTGTCGAAGCGATCCGCTGCTCGCCGCTCAACGTCGGCGGCGGACGGGTGAACACGGCCCATGGCGTGCTACCGGTGCCCGCCCCGGCAGCCGCTCACCTGCTGCGGGACGCGCCGGTGTACGCGAGCGGTCCGCAGGCGGAGCTGGTCACACCCACGGGCGCGGCGCTGGCTGCAGTGCTCGCCGAGGGCTTCGGGCCCTGGCCTGCGATGACCGTGTCGGCGATCGGCTATGGCGCCGGTGACAGCGAGTTCGAGGGGCTGGCCAACGTTCTGCGCCTCGTCATCGGTGAGGCGGCCGCCGACGGGCGGCATCTCGCGGCCGCCGGCAGCGAGCTCACCGGCACCGTGGAGGTCATCGAAACCAACCTCGACGACATCAACCCGCAGATCGTCGGCGCGCTGATCCCGCGATTGCTGGAAGAGGGGGCGCTCGATGCGTTCACCTCGCCCGTGTTCATGAAGAAGAACCGCCCCGGCGCGCAGCTTACCGTGCTGGCGCCGCGCCCGAAGGTCGATGCGCTCGCAGAGCTGGTGTTACGCGAGACGACGACCCTCGGCCTGCGCATCTACCCGGTGCGTCGCCGCGAGTTGCCGCGGCAACACGAGAACGTGCAGACGCCGTGGGGGGTGGTTCGCGTGAAGGTCGGCAAGATCGGCGACGAGGTGGTCAACGCCGCCCCCGAGTTCGAAGACTGCGAACGCCTCGCCGCAGAGGCGGGCGTGCCCGTCAAACGGGTCATCCAGGCGGCGGTGGCCGCTTACGCCTCTGACGAGGAAACCGAGGAGAGTCTGACGTGATCGACATCAACCAGTTCATGGAGATCGACCTGCGTGCGGCGACCATCGTCGTCGCCGAGCGCGTACCGGACACCGACCGGCTGATGAAGCTCGAAGTCGACGTCGGCGACCACAAGCGCACGCTGGTGGCCGGGATTGCCGGCGCGTACGAGGCGGAAGAGCTCGTCGGCCGCAAGGTGGCCATTGTCGCCAACCTCGAGCCCGCCACCATACGCGGCGTCGAGTCCAACGGGATGATCCTCGCCGCGGCCACAGATGACGGGCCGGTTCTGGTGACCTTCGTGTCGGATGTTCCGAACGGTGCGCGCGTGCGCTGAGGGATGATCGATTCGCACGCGCACATCGGCGAGGAGGTATACGACGAGGATCGCGTCGAGGTGCTGGCGCGGGCGCGTCGTGCCGGCGTCGATACCGTGCTGGTCATCGGCTACGACGCCGCCAGCAGCCGGCGCGCGATCGAGCTGGTTCGGCAGCTCTCGGATTCGCCGGCAGACGGCAAGCGCGTGCGACTGTACGCCACCGCCGGGGTGGCGCCGCACCACGTCCTGGAAACCTCCGAGGCGGATCTCGGGCGGGTCCGCGAGGCGCTTGCCGAAAACGAGGTCGTCGCCGTCGGCGAGATCGGCCTCGACTACCACTACGACATGCCGCGCCAGCGTCAACGCGCCCTGTTCGGGCGCCAGATCGGCTGGGCGGTGGAGCAGGAGCTGCCGGTCGTCGTGCACAGTCGCGAGGCCGAACACGACGTCATCGCCGCGTTGCGAGAGCACGGCTGCTCACGCGGCGTTATCCACTGCTTCACCGAGGGTCCGCGGATGGCGGAGGCGGCCGTGGAGATCGGCTTGTTCGTCTCGTTTGCCGGTATCATCAGCTTCAAGAACGCGCACGAGTTGCGCCAGATCGCCGCACGCGTGCCGCTGGAGCGCACCCTGGTCGAGACCGACAGCCCCTACCTGGCCCCGGTTCCGCACCGCGGCAGGCGCAACGAGCCGGCCTTCGTCGTCGAGGTAGCGAAGGTGCTCGCAGAGCTCCACGGCACCAGCTACGAACATGTCGATCGCGTGACCTCCGACAACGCCCGGCGGCTCTTCGCGCTTCCGGCGGACGCGGACGATCCGGCTACGGGCTGAGGAGAACAGGCGCCTCGGGCGTTGAAACATCGATGATTTGCAGGCCGATGGGGAGCCCGTCGTCATCGTGTCCACAGGGGACGGAAATCCCCGGTAAACCGGTGAGGTTGGCGGTTACCGTGAACACGTCGTTGAGATACATCGCCAAGGGATCGTCGACTTTCTCCCCGAGGGCGAAGGCGGTGGTCGGCGTTGTCGGCCCGACGACGACGTCGACGTCGGCAAAGGCGTTCTGGAAGTCCTCGCGCAACAGCGTGCGGACGCATTGAGCGCGTCCGTAGTAGGCCTCGTGGTATCCCGCCGAGAGCACGAAGGTGCCCAGCAGGATGCGACGTTTGACCTCGGCGCCGAGGCCCGCGCTGCGGGTCTCGGCGTACATCGAGGCGAGGTCGTGTTCGCTCTGCGAACGGAACCCGTAGCGGACGCCGTCGTAACGGGCCAGGTTGGACGAGGCCTCGGCGGCGGCAACCACGTAGTACGTCGGTACGGCGTACTTCTCGTGCGGCAGGTCCACGGTCCGCAGGCGAGCGCCCGCTGCCTCCAGCTC
>CBDUAS010000554.1:0-2813 GCA_965365185.1 uncultured bacterium
GAGCCACTGCCGCAGGCGGGCGACGAGCGAGTCGGCGTAGGCAACCTCGCCGTCGTACGGGGCGCCGGCGTAGCGGCTGGCAAACGGTTCCGGCGCCGCGTACGGCGCGTGCGGGTCGAACAGATGAATCCAGGCGAACCAAGGCGCGCCGTCGTTATCATCGAGCCACTTCCTGGCGGCCGCGAGCGTGGCTTCGCCCTTGCGTTCCGTCTCGGAAAAGCCGCTCGGCGCCTCGCCCGGCGCCACCGGCGGACCGTCGTATGCCTCGAATCCCTGCGCCAGCCCCCAGCGCGCGTCGAGCACGAAAGCGCTGACGAAGGCGCCGGTTCGGTATCCCCGCTCCCGGAAGGCCTCGGCCAGCGTGTGCGAAGCCGACGGCAGCACGCCGGCAGCGTTGTCGCGAAGGCCGTGCCGCGGTGGCGTTGCTCCGGTGAGAATCGACGCGTGCGACGGCAGCGTCGTCGGCGCGGCCGTCACCGCGTGATCGAAACGCACGCCTTCGGCGGCGAGTCGGTCGATCGCTGGCGTCTCGATGTGTCCGTAGCCGTACGTACCGAGGCGGTCGGCCCGTAGCGTGTCGATGGTAACGAGCAGGAGATTCGGACCGCTCTCGCGGGTCCCGGTCCGCTCTCCGCCGCATGCCCCCGTGAAAAGAAGCGCCGCGAGCGCTATAAAGACGGTTTGTGCGCGCACCCCCGCGTATCTCATCCGGCCAGTATAGGAATTGCACAAAACCGCCAGCAATCCAAAAGCTCGGAGTCAGCCCATGAGAACTGTCGCCTTCTCGCTCGCCGTCGCTTTCGCCGTCGTACTCCTCGTCGTCACCGCGTCCGCCACGCCGGGAGGGCAGGACGTCGATCGTCCACCGCCCTATGTCGCCACGTTTTCGATCCTCGGCCACGACCCCGACACCGGCATGATCGGCGGCGCGGTGCAGTCGAGGGTGTTCTCCGTCGGCAACGGCGTGCTCTGGGGCGAGGCCAACGTCGGCATGGTGGCGACCCAGGCGATCGTCGACGTCAGCTACGGTCCGCAGGCGCTGGAGCTGCTCCGAGAGGGAATGGCGCCGGAAGACATCGTGCGGACCATCTGGGAAAACGATCCCGACCCGGGCCTCGGCCGGCGGGCATGGCCGAAGGCGGGCCGGCAATTCTCGGTGATGAACGCGCGTGGCGAGGTGGCCACGTTCACCGGGCCGGAGGCCTCCGAGTGGGCGGGACACGTGATCGGCGAGCATTGCAGCGCCCAGGGCAACATCCTTGCTGGCCCGGCGGTGGTGCAGGACATGGTCGACGCCTTCGAGGGCAGCGACGGGCATCTGTCGCTGCGGCTGATGGCGGCGCTCGAGGCGGGCCAGGCGGCCGGCGGCGACACCCGCGGCATGCAGTCCGCGGCCATGCTCATCGTTCAGGAAGACGGCGGCGTCTGGCTCAACAACGACGTCGTCCTGCGGCTGCAGGTGGACGACAGCGAGGATCCGATCGCCGAGATGCGCCGGCTCGTCGAGCTGGCGCAGCGCCGCTTCGAGTTCAACCGGCAATGAGCGCGCCACGGCCAGCGACGCCCCGCTTACTCCACGTGCTCGCGTCCATCGTACTCGTTGCCGCTGCGGCGGCGTGTACCGTGACCTCCGAGCCGGATGCTGTCTCCGCAACGATCGCCATCACCAACGGGCGCCTGTTCGACGGGACCGGGGCGGCGGCCATCGACGCAGGCACGGTTCTATTCGAGGGAAACCGCATCCTTGCCGTGGGGGACGCCGCGGAAGTCGACGTGCCCGCGGATGTGCGGGTCATCGATGCCGCAGGCGGTCTCATCATGCCGGGCATCATCGACAACCACATGCACGCGTTGTGGCCGAACTCGCCGCTGACCACCCGCGGCGAAGATACGATCACGCCATGGCTTCGGGCCGGCGTGACGACCTTGGTCGATCCCGGCTCGATCCGCCACACGGCCCGTGCCGGTCGTGCCCTGGTGGAATCGATGGAGCATCCACCGCGTTTCCTGATGGCGGGACCGATCATCACGGTGCCGGGCGGTTACCCGACGACGCGGCGCGAGTTCGACATGGCGATGTACGCCTGGACCATCGAGGGCGCCGACAATGCCTACGAGGTGACCTCGACCATCATCGACGAGGAAGGTGCCGAGCTCATCAAGGTGGCCATCGAGACCGGCTTCGACACCGACTACGACGCCACCGACGGCTGGCCGACGCTGTCGATGGATGAGCTCGAGGCGATCGTCCGGGCGGCCCACGAGCGCGGCGTCATGGTGCGGGCTCACGTCACCAACCCCGGCGAGGCGCTGGCGGCGGCCCGCGCCGGCCTCGACGTGTTGGCACACACCCCCATCCACGAGATGTCCGACGATGTGCTGCAGGAGTGCGCCGACGCCGGGCTGATCTTCATCTCCACCGCCAACATCTGGGGCTACCCGCGCCGCGAGCGTGGCCGCCCGGTGGGCCCGAACCTGTACCGCTACCACCAGCTCGGCGGCATCGTCGCCATGGGTACCGACGTTCCCTACCAGCGCGGCTCCACCATGCCGATCGGCGAGTTCGAGCTGTTTATCGAAGCGGGATTCACACCGGCGGAGGTGCTGGTGGCATCGACGCGCAACAGCGCCATGGCGATCGGGCGGGAGGACGAGCTCGGCACGCTGGAAGCAGGCAAGCTGGCCGACATCATCGTGGTGGAAGGCGATCCGCTCAGCGACATTCACGACATGGCGAACGTCACCCTCGTGGTACGAGACGGCGAGATCATTCCACCGCCGGCCGGAGCAGAATCAATGCTTATCCCATCGTA
>CBDUAS010000555.1:0-2813 GCA_965365185.1 uncultured bacterium
CCGCCAGCTCGACCTGGAGCTGCCGATCGCGCCCTGCCGGGTGCAGGTCTGCATGTTCAATCGCGCCGCCGGCCTGGCTCAGGACCGCGTGCTCATCGATTTGGCACAGGGCTTGTACACGCGGCCCGAGGGCGAAGACCTGATACTCGTCGGGTCCGTGCACACCGATGAGGCCGAATACGGCGTCGAAGACCCGGACCACTTCCGCCGCGCCGCCGACTTCGATGTCATTTCTCGCTACAGCGAGCGGCTCGTAAAGCGCGTTCCGGCAATGAGCGCGGGGACTTTCCTGAACGGCTACGCCTCACTGTACGACGTCACACCGGACTGGCAGCCTGTCCTGGGTGAGCTGCCCGGCGCGGACAACCTGTACTGCGCCGCGGGCACGAGCGGTCACGGGTTCAAGCTGGCTCCGGCGATCGGAGAGGCGATGGCCGCCCTGATCACCGACGGCGAGCCGCCCGACGGCATCGACATGTTCAGCCTCGAGCGCTTTGCCCGGGGTGAGCGCGCGGACGGCGGCTACGTCTACAAGATCCTCGGCTAGGGTGCGACGAGTGCCCTGACTCCGGACATTAGTGGACGGTAACGGTTCTTCCGTTACCGTCCACTAGCCGGCGGCGTCCTCGCGGGGCTCGTACCAGGTCTCGATGATGCCGTTGCTGTACGTCCTGGAGTGTCTCGGCCACAGATCCCAGCCGGTCGCGGCGCCGGCCGGGAACAGCGGCACGCCGGTTCCCAGCAGGATCGGAATCCTGAACAGCTCCCAGCGGTCCACCAGGCCCGCTTCGTGGAACGGGCGGATGGATTCGCCGCCGCCCATCAGCCAGACGTCCTTGCCGGACCCGGCAAGGTCCGCGCGCAAGCTGACGGTGAGATCCGTTACCGCTCCGGCGAATCCCTCCACACCGTTCGGGGGATTCTCGATCGGCCGGTGCGTCATGACGACGGTGCGGGTGCTCGGCGGCTTCCATTCTCCGGATCCCAAAGCCTGATCGAACGTACGCCGACCCATGACCGTGGCGCCGATGGTGGTCGAGAATCCCTCGAAGTCGATCTCTTCGCTGAAATAGGGGTCGAGCCAGCCGACGCCGCCGTCCTCGTCGGCAATGTAGCCGTCGATCGAGAGTGCGATGTAGACGCGAAGAAGCGGCATGGGTACTTCGACTCCGGCTGTCGATCCCCGGCTGTCGATTCTACAGCAGGCCGGCAAGACCCTCGCGGGTCGGTGTCCGCCGCCACCGATCATCCTCCTGCCCGCCGTGCTCGCCGTGTGGGCGGCCGGTCATGCCGCCATGGTGGTCGCCGCCTGGCTGGCTCGCCGCGGTGCCCTTGCCTGGCTCGTTGCCGTTCTCTGCTTCGGCGCGGCGGCTCTGGTCGCCTGGCAGGTGCTGGATCATGTTTGGTGGGGGCGGCCGGTCGACCCGATCGAGCTCGTCGTGGCGATTGCGGCGGTTGCCGTCCTGAGCTGTCTGGGCGTGCTGCTGATGTGGTCACGTTGACAGGACCCGCCCCGCCGATGCGACACCAACGGCGTCGCTCCGCGCCTTCCTGCAGAAGTCGACACAGGTCCGCCGGTACCGTGGCGCCGGGCCCTCAGTTGCCGGGACGTTTCGCCAGCAGGATCGCCCCGACGCCGGCTGCGACCAGCACGATCCCCACCCAGGGCGGGATCGGAACGGTCTCTGTTTCCTGGCTTCGGATCTCCGCGATGCCCAGGTCGGCGACCTGGCGCTCGGTGGTATACGAAAAGCCCTGGTAAACGAGCGCGGCGACCCCGAGGGCCACGAGGACAATACCGACGATCACGAGCGGCTTCATGCGGATCTCCCGGGTGAGTGTTGCCAGCGGATACGACGAAACTAGTCCCGGAAGCCCGCAAACGCCAGTTGCCGGCGCGACATCCCGCGACCTTCCACCCCCCGATGTTTACCGCGGCCTGCTACAGTGGCGCCTCCTTGTCCTCCACCTCCACCCGCAACAGGAAATGCACCGATGGCCCGCAAGAAAGCCGGCGACTTCGACCGCGAAGTTCTCGATCTGTTCGACAAGTACGTTCACGGCGGCATCAGCCGTCGACAGTTTCTCGACCGAGCGTCGAAGTACGCCGTTGGTGGCCTGACGGCTGCCGGCATCCTCGACGCGCTCAACCCGCGGTACGTCGAGGCCCAGCAAGTGGCTGCCGACGACCCGCGGCTGCGGGCCGAGTACGTGGACTACGAATCGCCCCGTGGAGCGGGAACAATGCGCGGTTTGCTGGCCCGACCCGCCGAGGCAACCGCGCCTTTGCCGGGGATCGTGGTGATTCACGAGAATCGCGGCCTGAACCCGCACATCGAGGATGTGGCTCGCCGTGCTGCTCTGGACGGATTTCTCGCTCTGGCACCGGACGCCTTGACGCCGCTCGGCGGGTACCCCGGCACCGACGACGAGGGCCGCGCCCTGCAGCGACAGCGCGACAGGGACGAGATGCTGGAGGATTTCGTCGCGGCGGTGGAGTTTCTGCAGGCCCACCCCGAGTGCACGGGGAAGGTGGGAGCGGTGGGCTTCTGCTACGGCGGCGGTGTGGTCAACGCGCTCGCGGTGCGCGTTCCCGATCTCGCCGCGGGCGTGCCGTTTTACGGCGGCCAGGCGGCCGCCGAGGACGTGCCCGCGATCAACGCGCCGCTTCTGCTCCACTACGCCGGCCTCGACGAGCGCGTCAACGCCGGATGGCCGGCCTACGAAGAAGCCCTGGAGGCCCACGGCAAGCAGTTCACCGTGCATTTCTACGAGGGTGCCAATCACGGCTTCCACAATGATTCCACCGGGCG
>CBDUAS010000556.1:0-2773 GCA_965365185.1 uncultured bacterium
CCGCCGCCACCGCGGCCCCCACGTCCTCCCGCGGTGCCGGGGCGTCGCAGCATCAAGCGCGCATCGTCCGGGCTCACATACCAGCCGCCGTCCGGATTCGGTACCCGCATCTGCGTGATGTGTCCGTCGTTGTCCAGGTCGTTCGGAGGATCCTCGTCGAGCAGGCCGTCGGAGTCCTGGTCGTAGGGCGTCGGCGTGCTGCGCAGTGTTTGCGCCGACGTGAGCGCCAGGTCGGCGCCGTCGGGATTGAAC
This sequence comes from uncultured bacterium, assembly GCA_965365185.1. Classification (GTDB taxonomy): domain Bacteria; phylum Acidobacteriota; class UBA890; order UBA890; family UBA890; genus CBDCGW01. Next base: position 253 of record CBDUAS010000556.1, read on the forward strand.
TTCGGCCGGATGTACAGGGCGCGGGTGTCCACCAGCCGGGTGACGCGATCGTCCGTTCCGTAGTTGCTCAGCAGGTACCAGGCGAAGTGAAGGGCGACCTCCGCTCCGGTGAGCTCGCCGGCGTGGATGTTGCCGTCGTAGTAGTAGCCGGGCTTCTCGCCCGCCGGCCCGGTCGCCTCATTGGTGATCTCGATCACCATCAAGGGGCTGCCGCTGTTGGTTTCGCCGATCGAATAGACCTCGGTCAGGCCGGGGAACTCGTCGGCCCAGGCCTGCAGAATACGGTCGGACTCGTCGCTGGTGTGGTACTTGTCCCAGCGCGGACGGGAGGGGTCCTCGGTCCCGGCCGCGCCCCGGTTCGGCTGTGTGGCAGATGCCGCTGCCGGCTCCGGCTCCGCCTGCTCGCCTGCACCCTCCGGTTCGCCCGTCCCCGGATCGCCGGCGCACGCGGTGGCGACAAGAGCGAGCATGACGAGGATCCTCGCACCGTTTCGCGAAAAGGTTCGTTGTGATGCTGCCTTCATGATTCAGCCTCGGATTTCTTGGTCCAGTAGCGAGCCAGGCCGCGCCACGACATCTCCGGTGCTCCGCCCTGCTGGTAAAGGGGCACCGCGTCGGGCGGAAGGCCGGCCGTGAGCTGGCCGAGTACGTCCGCGGTAAACGCGTCGACACAGGTGTCGTCGTTGGCGTCGCTGGCCAGGTCGTTGCGAACGGTAGCGGCCCACTCACTGAGTCGCTCGCGGAATCGATCGAGGTGGTCGCCGACGTCGTTGGCCGGCCCGAAATGGGTGACGAAAAGCCGATCGGCGTTCCAAGCCTCGATCTTGCCGAGGCTGGTCTCCCAGCCTTCGAGATCGATGTCGGGAGGAGGGGTGACCGGCAATACGAACGAGTGGCCGAAGATGCGAATACCGGCCGTGTCGCCGACGAACGCGGTTCCGTTGGCTGTATCCAGGTAGCTGACGTGGTGTGATGCGTGACCCGGCGTATAGGCGACCTCGATGCGGCGCCCGGCCAGCTCGAGCGTCTCGCCGCCCTCGAGCGCCCGGACGTTGTCCTTCGGAACGGCGAGGAAATCTCCCCACAGCGCGTCCATCTGGTTGCCGTAGAGACGCTCGGCGCTGCGCAGGAGGCGCCTGGGTTCGACCATGTGTCGAGCGCCACGGCGGTGCACGTACACGGTGATGCGGGGATTGCGCTTGACGATGGTGCCGGTCGCACCGGCGTGGTCGAGGTGGATGTGCGTGAGCAAGACCCCGGCCAGGTCGTCGATCGAAAGGCCCGCCCGCCTGAGACCCTGCTCGAGGACCGGCAGCGACACCGTGGGTCCGGGATCGACGAGCACGGGGCTCTCACCCTCGAGCAATGCGCAGGCGATGTAGTGGCTTTGGCCGAGGTACTCGACGTCGATCAACATGGTGTCCGGCGCGCCGTGGCTCATGACGCGCCATGTTACCGAACAAGCGGGCGAAGGCCCAACGGTGGCGAGCCACGCCGCAATACCGATCGCAGCTTGATGCAGGCCATCAGCGCACCCGGCGAAAGACCGCGCGGCTGTGACGGGTGCCGATCTCGGGCAGCACCGCGGTGCGTTCGATCTGCAGGATCGAGGAGCCCTCGAGCAGGGTCCAGCTCTCCTGCGTGGTCGCCTAGAGCTCCCCATCCGCGCCGAGCCGCAACCGTGACGTCACTCTCATGGCCTCGCCGACCCAGGAAGCGGTGACGGTGCGGCGGCCGCCTGCTGCGGCCGGGATTTCCCGCGCTTCTCCATCGAGCACCAGCAAGTACTCGAGGAACCGCTCGCCGCTGCCGGGCTGGGCAACGCCGTCTCGTACGGCCCCGAGCGACTGGCGCACGCGGACGTTCATCTCGTCGGCCGCGATCTCCAGCGTCATCTCGGGGTATTCGCCCATCCAATAGATGCGGTCACTCAGGGTGTCGTCTCGTTTCCACGAGCCCCCGAGCAGGGCCTGGGGCGACGGCTCGTGCGCGACGATCGGCGGGGGCGCGTCCCACGCTGCAGCGTGGCCCGGGATCGGGGAAACGGGCGAGCCCGCGGGCGAAGAAAGCCCGACACCCGCCAAGACGAGCCCGGCGGCGAACAACCGAGAGGCTCCGAAGAGGCCGGTCATCTTGCCCGCAGTGCGTTCGCCGGATCGACGCGGGAGGCGCGGTGCGCCGGAACAAGGGCGGCGACCGCGACAGAGAGCAGCAGACCCAGCGAGGCGAGGGCGAAGGTCGGCGGGTCGCTGGGCGCGACACCGGGCAGAAGGCTCGCCAGCGCTGGTGTTGCGGCTGCGGCCATCCCGAGGCCAATGGCGATGCCGACCACCGCGCGCACGCTGGTGCTGACCACCACCGCTCGCATGACGTCGTTGCCGCGGGCCCCGATCGCCATCCGCACCCCGATCTCCGCTGTCCGCCGGCTCACGATATAGCTGGTTACGCCGTAGGCGCCGGCCAGCGCCAGGGTAAGGCCGAGCAGGCCGAAAAGCCCGATGACGCGCGCCAGCAGGACCTG
>CBDUAS010000557.1:0-2760 GCA_965365185.1 uncultured bacterium
ATAGCTCGGGGCCAAAGTGCTTGAAGCGCCCACTCTCCTCGTACAGCTCCGAGGTCGACGCGAACAGCGGCGAGGTGCGCCGGTTTCGTATCCGCTACCACGGCACCGCCGCCACCGGCCTGGTGATCGGCGACAACATGCACGGCGACCGCACGTTCTTTTCCGACAACTGGCCGAACAGGGCGCGCAATTGGCTGCCGACCATCGACCATCCGTACGAGAAGGCGACCTCCGAGATGGTGGTGACGGCGCCGCATCACTATCGAGTGATCAGCAACGGTCTGCTGGTTGAGGAGTCGGACCTCGTGGGAGAGGCGCTCGACGCGGCCCGTGCCGCCGCCGGTATGCCGACGGGCTCCTTCCGCCGTACCCACTGGCGGCAATCGGTGCCGATCTCTCCCTGGTTGTTCGTACTCGGCGCCGCGCCCTTCGCCGTCGACTACTACGACGAGTTCGACGGCAAGTCGCTGCAGACGTGGGTGTACCGCCAGGATCGCGACGCCGGCTTCTACGATTTCTCCTGGCCGACCAAGGACGTGCTGGAGTACTACAGTGACGCCATCGGTCCGTACGCCTACGAGAAGCTCGCCAACGTGCAGTCCAACAGCGTCGGCGGCGGTATGGAGGCCGCGACGGCGATCTTCTACGGCGACAACTCCGTTACCGGGGAGCGCCCCGTGCGCTGGCGCAACGTCATCATCCACGAGATCGCGCACCAGTGGTGGGGCAACGCCGTGACCGAGAACGACTGGGACCACGTCTGGTTGTCGGAAGGTTTCGCCACCTACTTCACGCTGCTGTATCGCGAGCACGCTTACGGCAGGGACGACTTCATCGCTGGCCTGACGGATTCGCGGCGCCGCATCGTCGACTTCTACGCCGACAACCCCGACTATCGCATCGTGCACGACAACCTCGACGACATGTCACGGGTGACCAACGGCATGACCTACCAGAAGGGTGCATGGTTCCTGCACATGCTGCGCGGCATGATCGGAGAAGAACGTTTTTGGGAGGGCATTCGCGAGTACTACCGCCTGTATCGCAATGGCAACGCCTCCACCGACGACTTCCGCGAGATCATGGAAAACACCTACGAGCCCGCCGTCGACTTGACGGCGTTCTTCCAGCAGTGGCTCTACCAGGGTGGGCTCCCCCACCTGAGCGGCACCTGGTTCTGGGACGCGGCGGCCGGCGAGCTGGTGATCGACCTCGAGCAGGTCGAGGACGACGGCTATGTCTTCGAGATGCCCGTACCCGTCCGTATTACCGTGCCGTCGGATCCCGACGCGTCCGGAGGCGGCCGGCCGCGAGCGAGAGGGTCCGCGCCACAGACGGTGGATCGGCGCATCATGATGCCCACGACGAGCTCGCAGACGCGTATCGCGCTGGAACGCGCACCCGGCGAGGTGCTCCTCGACCCGGATCACTGGGTGCTGATGGAAGCGGACTTCCGGCGTCGATAATGCGTCTACCGGCCCACGAGTACCTCGAAGAGCGGCGCATCGGCTACGAGGCGCGCGAGTTTCCGGCCGATACCGCAAAAGGCGCTGCCAACGTGGCCCGAGCCCTGGGCTTCGAGGAGGCGCAGATGGTCAAGACGCTCATCTTCGAGGCCGGTGACGGCGAACGCGTGCTGGTGCTGATCGGCGGCGACAAGAGCGCTGTCTCCGGCCACCTCAAGCGTGCCATCGGCAACCGCAACATCAAGATGTGCTCGCTGCAGGGCGTCAAGGAGACGACCGGCTACGAGGTCGGCTCGGTGCCGCCGTTTCACTGGCAGCCCGCCGGGTTTCGCTCGTTTCTCGACGTCGAGCTCATGGGCTACGACCGGCTCGGCGTCGGTGCCGGCGTCTGGGGCCAGGAGATCCTGCTCACGCCGGCCGACCTGGCGCGTGCCTGCGACGCGATCGTCGTCAATCTCACCGACTGCGAGCATCCCGTCTCCGTTGGTGACGCCGAGTCCGGAGTCCCGTGATCGCCTCCTCGTCGGGCGGCGACGGCGAACACGAGCCCGCGGGCTCGCGAGCAGCGCACGGCGAAGGCGATGCTGCCACTGCCTGTGCCGGCGAGCCGACGGCCGACATCGACCCCCGCCTGGTGCACGAGGTTGCCGCCCAGGTCCGCCACCCCGACGCCGAGCTGACGATCGCCCGGCCGCCGGACTACGTGGCGATCGAGGAGGCGTCGCGTGGCGCCGATGCCGGCGATGTCCTCACGCCGCTGACGGTCGACCTGCTGGAGTGGTTCATCGATCGGAATCCTTTCGGCAAGGGGTTCGTGGTGACGGCGCGCGATCGTGGTACCGGCGAGCTGGTCGGCCACTTCGTCTTCCACCGCTGGGCGGTGAAGCTGCGGCGCCCGGCCGGCGCCACCGTGGAGGTGCCGGCCTGCATCCATGTGCGCCTGTGGGTGGCGACCCGTCTCCGCCGGCGGGGGGTGTTCCTTTCGATGACCGAGTTCGGGCTCGAGCTGCTGCGGCGCACGGGCGTGGGCATCGCATACACCGTGCCGATGAACGAGCGCTCGGCGCCCGGCTTCCTGAAGATTGGCGAGCAGCGGGCCGGCTATCTGCCGCTTTGGGTGCGGCCCCGGCTGCCGGGATGGCCCGCACTCGTCGGCGGTCTTCGCGCGGCGATGGGATATACCGGATGCGCGACCGTGGACGAGATGCGCGGAAATTGCCGCTTCGTGAAGATCACCGGTGCGGGGCTGAAGGAAAGCCACGTCCACGATGTCCAGATCACCCGCGAGTCGCCC
>CBDUAS010000558.1:0-2751 GCA_965365185.1 uncultured bacterium
GGGTCCGGGTCCTGCCTCTGCCGCGCCCGTCTGGCCGACGGTACGCAGACTGGTAACGTCGCTGTCGTCGCCGGCTTCGGGATGAGCTGCCGGGGCAACCGTCTCCACTTCCTCTTGTCGAGCGGCTGCGTCGTTGTTTTCGTCGCCTTTCATTGATGTCCGTGTCAGCGTCCCCGCGGCAGCCTCGAATGCCAGTTGGTCAGCACGCTGATCGTTTGGCCCGCGGCGTAGGGAGCCGTGGTCATGACGAACCGCTGCCCATCCGCGGCGACATCGAGGAAGGTGGCGTCGTCCGGTATGCGAAACAGCCGCTGCTCCCTGCCGAGCTCGAGGCCGCTGCCGCTGCGCGACACCGGCACGCTGACGATGTAGTTGTCGGCGGTTGAAAAGATGATCTCGCCGCCGCTGGTCCAGCGCGCCGCGAAGCCGCTGGCACCGTTTGCAGATACCGGAACCCAGGGCTCGCCGAGCCGAACGCTGTCTCCGTCCACAATCCATCGGGCGGCATAGTACTCAGCATTCCCCGAGCGCTGGGACAAAAGCAGCACCCACTCGCCGTCCGGCGAGAAGCCGAACGCACCGTCCGGAGTGCTGCTGCCCGGCGTCAGGAACGTGGGTGTGCCGGGGTCATCGATCGAGACCACGGCGAGGGCACGGCCGGAGTCCGGATGCGGCGCAATGAACAGCAAGTAGCGAGCGTCGACGGAGGGAAGCCCGGGAGAAACGATCTCGCCGCCGTAAATCACCTGCTCCCCCGCGATCCCATCCGGATCCGCCATCATCAACCGCTGCGCGGTGTCGGCGTAGAAGACGCGCTCGCCGTCCGCCGACCAGCCCGGCAACTCCTCGTACCCCGGCCCGGCGATGATTGCCCGTGTCGTCCCCGTGGGCACGTCATGCAACCAGATATCGGAGGTCCCCTGTACCGGCCGTGAGAACAGGAGCTGCTCGCCGTCGGGCGAGAGAGCGATCTGCTGGATCATGCCCGGCTCGATCTCCAGGCCGCCGGTCATCAGCCCCTGTCGGTTGTACCAGCCCACCACGTTGTCGGCGGCGCGCGCCGTGGCCCACGCCAGCACGCCGTCCCCCGAGACGCTCGCGAACAGCGCCCGCTGGCTCTCCTGCACGCGCACGTCGGCCGCGATGGTCGTCGCTGTGCCGGTGAGCCGGCCGGCATCCAGGTCGAACGGCTGTGCCAGCAGGCTGCCGTCGCGTACCCACAACAGGTGACCGGGATACCCGGCGCGGGGAAGCGCGTACACACCGCTCGACATCGATGCCACCACCCGTGCGGGTGGCGTGGAACCATCGATGTGCGCCAGGTAGATGCCGCTGTTCTCCGCCGTGTCGCCGCGGGCGAAAAACAGGAAGCGTTCACCGTCGGGGAGAATCTGCGGCCAGTAGTGCGCGTTTTCGCCCCTGCCGGCATCGAAGCTGGTGATGTTCTCGGCTTCGCCGCCGGTGTCGACCACTTTGTGAACCGTGCCGCTTGCGTTGGGCGTGAACACGATGGTCCCGTTCGCCCCCCAAGAGCCGCCACGGCCCTGCGGCGCGTCCGCGATCACCTCCGGCAAGCCACCCGAGACGTCGACGCTCTTGAGCATGCCGTTGGCAAAGAACGCCAACTTGCTGCTGTCCGGCGACCAGAACGGGTACGACGGGTTCTCGGTGCCCGGCAGCGCGACGGGCTCGTCCCGATCGAGCGGACGCACCCACAGCAGAGGACGTTCCTCGGTGGTGGCGACGAACGCCAGCTTGGTGCCGTCGGGAGAGATGATGACGTTTCCCGAGTTGCTGCCGAGCAGAAACTCCGAGTCGATCGGGGCACCTACGGCGAGCTCGTAACTCTCCACCTGCGCGCCGCGGCGGCCGAGGAAGGACCAAAGCGCGATGGCGATCGCAAGGGCCGAGACAACCCAGGGCAGCAGCCGTGCACCGGGCGACGCACGCGCCGGAGCGGGCTGCGTAGCGGCGGTCGCAGGTTTGCGGTGCGACCCCGAGGTGGGAGCTGCTGAGACGGCCGTATCGACAGCATCTCCCGGGTTCTCGAGGATCAGCCGCGCTTCGCCGACATCGCGCAAGCGCCTGGTCGGATCGCGCACCAGACAACGCTGCAGAAGCTGCACCACACGGGGCGGCACATCGGGCGGCAGTAGGCTGAAGTCGGGGTCGGTCTTGAGCACACCGGCGAGCATGTCGCTGACGCTCTCGCCGCCAAAGAGCCGCCGGCCGGTGAGCATCTCGAACATGACCACACCGAAGGCCCAGATGTCAGCGCGTTTGTCGACCTGCCGTCCGCGCGCTTGCTCCGGGCTCATGTAGGCGGCCGTGCCCAAAATCACGCCGGTGCGCGTCGCGGCCAGCTCGGTCGGCGAGGCGCTCAGCTCCGGGGAGATGTCCGACGCGCTGCCGTCCGGCTCGTAAACCTTGGCAAGGCCGAAGTCGAGGAGCCTGACGTGCGGATGGCCGCCGGCATCCTCGGACACCTTCACGTTCGCGGGCTTGAGGTCACGGTGCACGACGCCGCGCTCGTGCGCCGACTCCAAGCCCGCGGCGATCTGCAGGCCGATTTCCAGGGCGCGCTCCGTGGTGAGGCGCGCCGTGCCGATCCAGTCCCCCAGCGTATCCCCCTCGGCGAGCTGCATGATCAGCAGTCGCTGCGAAGCGCCATCCGCCGAAGCGCTCTCCTCGAGCCCGTAAATCGCGGCGATGTTGGGGTGGTCGAGCTGCGCCAGCACTTTGGCTTCGCGC
>CBDUAS010000559.1:0-2747 GCA_965365185.1 uncultured bacterium
CCTGCCGATCGGCGCCCGGAGTCTCGAGGCACACTACGGCGGCTTCTCCGTCAGCCAGGCCCGCAAGGGTAGGGCGGAGGCCCGGCGATGGGCTCTGGAGGTCAGGTACGGTCCGGCCGCGTACCCGGTCAGACTCCGCGGTCACGAGGGGCGCGGGTACGAGCTCGGGCCCGAGGTTCCGCCGGACGACATCGACGGTCGTAGCCCCGCGGTGGTGACGTGGCACGACGGTGAGATGTTCTACTTCGTTGCCAGCGTCGAGCTGCCCGCCGAGACGCTGATCGACATCGCCGGTTCGATGTACGCAGAGGAGACGGGCGATTCCTGAGCCTCAATCGACCCGTCGGTAGAGCTTGAAGCGACCGCGCTCGGCGACGGGCTCCCAGCCGTGCGCTTGCGGCGTCCGGCCGAGGAACATCGTTACGTTGTTCGGCCAATCGACGAACCACCGGACCTGCTCCTCGCTCAGGTAAGCTGCCGCGTTCCCTTGACGTATCCGCAGGGCGTCGGGATTGACCTTGCCGTCGAGGTTGATCACCTTGTCGCGGAAGTATCCGAGCGTGCCCGTCTGCGCCGCCGCGACCACACTGTCGGCGGGGGCGTGGTCGCGCACCAGGGCGAGTTGGTCGCGGTAAAACTCGTTACCCCGGAAGACCGAGCCCGTGTGCATCGCGACCACGGCGGCGACCTGGGCAACGCAAAGCAACGCGATCACGATCGCCGCGGTGCGCCGACCGAGCGCGACGCATACCACGACGGCCCACGCAGCGACGGACACCAGCATCAGTGGTGCCCAGTACCGCTCGTAGAAGTGGCTCGCGCCGGAGGAAAGCATGTACCACGCGACCAGCGTCACGCCCCAAGTCGCCGTCAACGCCGCAAAACCCAGCGCGCGGCGGCCCGCCCGCGAGACGGTCAGGTTCGTCGGCCATCGTGCACCGGCTCGGGCAGCCAACAAGACAGCCCCGAGGATGAACCCGACCCGGACCAAAGTCGCGCCGTACGTGCTCACACGGGAGATGTGCAGCGTCGGCACCGACGGAACGAGCACCTGCATGAGCGCGTGGTAGGCGCGCGGGATGCGCATCCACAGCACGGAAGGTTCGCTGGCCCACCATTGTTGCGAGATGCCGCTGATCGGGACCAGCGACCCGAAGCTCGTGACGTTGTAGACCCACCACGGGAGCGAAACGAAGAACGCGGTACCGGACACCAGCGAAGCCCGGAGGAGCGACTTCCCCGCCGCCCGAGATCGTGACGTGACGAGCAGACTCGCGGCCAGGATGATGACCAGGAACACCGAGTCGACCCGCGCCAGCACCAGCAAACCCAGCAGGGCACCGAGGACGGCGCTGCCACGCGTGCTGGTGTGCATGCCCAACTGATAGCAACGAGCGACCACGACCAGGATCAGCAGGTAGAGCCCGGTTTCCAAGCCGTTGAGGTGCTGCTCCAGCACGAACAGCGACGCCAGGTACGTTACCGTTGCGAACCAACCGAACAGCTTCCCGTCGACCGCGCCTGCAGCGTCACGATGCTCGAACGAGTCGGCGACGACGCGTCCGAGGAACAGCGCGGCGAGGAGGTACACGACCAGGTGCAGCGCGACGATGCCGTAGAGCGCGCGCACGGGATGGCCGCCGGTGGCGGTGTAGATCGGCGCTACCAGGAACACCCACAGCGGCTGAAACCCGTTGGTCCAAACCTGCCCGTCGATCGTGATTCCGTGTCCTGTGCCGACGTTGCGGGCGATCGCGAGGGCGTAGAATCCGTCTTCGGTGAAAGGTTTGTTGATGAGTTGATCGACATTACGAGCGGCCAGGGTCAGCAGCACGAGGGCGAGCGCGACAATGGTCCACTGACGATACCGAACGGTGCCCAATTTTCTTGCCTCTACTCGCTCGGCCCGCGCCGACCGGGTCCGAGCCGGACGAGACTCATGACTGCGGCGAAGAAGCGGAGTTTAGTCGGCGGGCGTCGGGATTCCTATATCGTGGTCGCCGCGGGGCCCATCGATAGGGGCGGTGCGATGCATCGTCGCGGAGAAGAAGACCGATGATCGAGGCAGTCGTTTTCGACATGGACGGCCTGCTGGTCGACAGCGAGCCGCAGTGGTTTCGTGCGCGTGTCGAGCTGCTGGAGCTCCACGGGGCCGTTTGGACCGAGGCCGACCAGCTCGCCATGGCCGGGGTGCACACGGACGTGTGGGTCGACGCGCTCCACCGCAAGCTCGACGGCGCGCTGACGCCCGAGCAGGTGCTCGAGGAGATTGTCTCGCGTATGGCCACCTACTACGCCCACGGAGAGGTTCCGATTCTCCCCGGCGCCGCGGTTGCCGTACCCGCCTGCGCCGAGCGGTATCGCGTCGGCCTCGCCTCCGGATCGCCGCGGCGACTGATCGACGCCTGCCTGGCCGGCGTCGCGTGGACGGAGCATTTCGAATCACTCATCTCGAGCGACGAGCTCGAGAAAGGCAAGCCGGCCCCCGACATCTACCTGCAGATCATGCGCCGCATGGGAATCGACGGGCGCGTTACCGCGGTGGTCGAGGACTCCGGCGCCGGCATCAAATCCGGGCAGGCGGCGGGCGCGAAGGTCGTCGCGGTGCCCAACCAGCACACCAACCCGGGCGCGGAAGTCCTGGGGCTCGCCGACGCCTGCATTGATACGCTGCACGAGCTTCCAAGAACTCTGCAGGAGCTGTGAGACGGATCGAAGGGTTTGCTGATTGAAGGGCGGGTCCCACG
>CBDUAS010000560.1:0-2747 GCA_965365185.1 uncultured bacterium
TTCCCGTTAGAAATCCGCCGGCTGCAGGCCCCGTTGCTGGGCCCGCGCCGGTGCCGCGAGCATGGAGACGACGATCACCAGAGGTATGACGATCGCCGTGATCCGTGGAAAGCGAACGGTCGGAGCAGAGCGGGCACGATGCTGCATGAGTTGCCTCCCGGGGTCGGAGAAGATGGCCGAACTATAGCAGGGCTTCGACGCTGTCCTCTGCGGCACAACCCGGCCGGTGAAATCACCGGAATGCACGCGTAGGATTGAAGCCATGTGGAACGATTCTTCCTCGCGGCCGAGCTTCCGCCGTGACTCGAACGCTGCTGCCGGCCGACGGCGATGGCGCATCCTGTTGCTGGCGACGTGTTGCGTGTGGTGGACGGCCGGGCAGGGCCAGGCCGGGCCGGCGCAGCAGGATCCCGACGTGGGCCGGCAGATGCCCGTGTATCGTGCCGGCGTCGAGCTCGTCGTGTTCAACGTCGCGGTGCTCGATGAGAACGGAAAGCCCGTCACCGACCTGGCGGCGGAGGATTTCCGGCTGAGCGAGAACGGTCGGCCGCAGGAGATCACCCTGTTTGCCACCTCGCGGCGGACTCCACTCGATGTGGCGCTGGTCCTGGATGCGAGCGGCAGCATCCGGGAGAACGCCCCCAACGTCCGAGAGGACGCGATGGCCTTCCTCGATGCTCTCGGCAGCGACGACTGCGTCTACTTCGTGCCCTTCCGTGAGACCGTCGGGCCGGCTTCCTGGGCGGCTCCGGACAGTCCGACGCTCGCCGCCCTCATCGGCGGCTTGGAGCTGGACGGGGGAACGGCGCTTTACGACGCCTTGTACGAGGGTCTGAGCAAGGTCGACCGTAGCCGATATCCGGCACCCCAACGGACCGTGGACGATTGGCGGGACCTCGTGTACGCCGGCAACGCCTGCGGTACCGCCCTGCCGCCGCGAGGGCTGGGAGTCGTCGACGCCGTGCGGCGCACGGCCGTCGTCGTGCTCAGCGACGGGGGCGATGAGCACAGCCTGGCAACCTACGCCGATACACTGGTCAATGCCTGGTCGCATCCGGCGCCGATCTTCGCTGTCGCCATCGGAGACGCGCTGCCGCCCAGGAGCGACCGGCCGCTGCTGGCGATCCAGTACCGCCGACTTCGTGACTACGCGCAACAGCTCGAAGACCGTCTCGCCCACCTGGCTCACATCACGGGCGGGCGGCTGATTCTCGGCGACAGACGGGACGACGTACGCCAGTCGTTCGATGCCGTCGTCACCATGCTGCGCTCGTCGTATCTGGTCGGCTATCAACCGCCGCCCGAGGCGGATGCAACGCTACGGGGTGGACTCGCCTGGCATCGCGTCGAGGTCGAGACGGTGGATGACGACTGGGAGATCTTCGTACGTCCCGGCTACTACCACCGCCTCGTGGACAGCGCCGGAGCGGAGGAGTCCGTCCGCCGCAGCGCTGTCTTGCTCGAAGACGGAAAGCCGGAGGACGCGGTGCGGGAGCTGGCAGTGGCTGCGCGGCTCGATGCGGGCTACTGGCCGATCCATCTGGTGCGGGCGCGCAGCATGTTGCGACTGCAGCAGCCGGGAGCGGCGCGCGATGAGCTGGTCGCGGCGCTGTCGCTCCGTCCCGGCCTCGGCAGCGTACACGCGCTGCTGGCGGAAACGGCGTTCGAGCTGCACGACTACGAGCTCGCCTGGCACCATGCGATTCGCGCCTATCAGGACGACGCCGGCGTCGCCTCCCTGCTCGACATGCTGCGGGACGCATCGAGCCCACCGGCCGATCTCGACCGGCAACTCACCGCCGAGCGTCTCTTCGTCGATGTCGCCCCGGTTCCGGACGCGCTCGACCAGGGAACGCTTCTGGAGGTCTTGCGCGCGCTACAACAGCAGGTCTCCGCCGCTCCCGATATCGGCCTGGTCACGCTGCGGACGCGGGCGACCGCCGGTCTGATGCTCGACGTGGAGGATGTCACGGGCACCCCGCGGATGCTGCGCGGTCACCTGGTGATCAACTTTGCTCCCTACCAGGAGTGGGACCGCGAACGCCTCGAGATCGCCGATCTCGACGATCCGGCATCGGTGTCCGCGGGCGTCGCCGAGGCTCTCACGCGCGTGCGGCGGCGCATCGGCGAGCTGCGCTAGTTGGCAGCTCTCGGGAGGTCGTTCCCCCCAACCCTCGGATCTGGGGGTGCCAAATCGAACCTGCCACGTTCCGACACCACTCCGGCCAAGACGGCTCCCTGTGCCGACCTGCGGCGATGCCGCCGGAGAATCTTCCCCCAGCCGGAAGAGGGCCGCGCACGAATCGATCGCGGGCACGACACTTCTGGCTCGTGCCGGGCGATGAGCCCGGACGGGCCCACGGCGAGGTCAGCGCAATCCTCCACCGCTTTCGGTGTCGGCATAGATGCCGTTGAAAAGCAGCTTGAAGGTCCCGTGCGGCTGGGCACGGAAGTTGATCTCCGGGCCGAACAGGAACACGTTTCCGTCGCCGAGCCTGGCAGCGACCGCCGCAACGCCGTCCTCCAGGAAGGTCTCACCCCAGGCCCAACCGCTGCGCAAGGAGTCGGGGCCGAACCAGGCGACGGGCTCGACGCCGGCAGCGGGGGCTGTGGGCCGCAGGCGGAATACGGGACTGTTGCGAAAGAACAGGTCGGCCGTTTCGCTCATGCCCCAGGCGAGCGGGTGCTCGTTGTTCACCTGGACCTCGAGAACCGAGCCGGGGACGTAGAACTTCTCGCTCCCGAGC
>CBDUAS010000561.1:0-2732 GCA_965365185.1 uncultured bacterium
TCGACCTCGACAAGCTGCGCTACGAGCGGATTATCATCATGACCGACGCCGACGTCGACGGCGCGCATATCGCCTCGCTGCTCATGACGTTCTTCTACCGCGAGATGCCGGGACTGATCGAGGACGGGCTAGCGGCGGGAGGCGTGGATTGGCCTGCGATCCCCGGTTTTGAGCCCGAGCAATGGGTGCCAAAGGACGATCTTCTGTTCAGAATCCAGCGTGACATGCCCGGCAATGCGCTCGGCTGCCGCCACCCGCCAGGGGAAAGGCAGGTCGCCGACGCCCGGCATTCCGCCGAGTTTCTCCCACAGCTCGGACGCCGCCGTGCCGTTGCTCGCCGCGCTCACGAGGCCGCGCCCACGGCTTGCCGGCTCACCACCCGGTCGCTCAGTCGGGCACCGGGCGGAACCACCGCGTCCTGGAGCACCACACAGCGCTCGATCACCGTCCCGGCGCCGACGACCGCACGCTCCAGCAGAACGCTGTCGCGCACCGTTGCACCGCAACCGACGTACGCGCGCGGCGCGGCGATCGCCCCCTGGAGCAGAGCGCCTTCCTCGGCGTGGACGCCGCGATCCAGCATGAACGTAGCCGCCGGTACTCACTCTGCGATAGCCCTCGAAGGCAAGGGGGAAATCCTCGCGCCGAAGCGCCTGCAGTTGGCATTCGAGGTACCGGGGCGGCGTGCCGATTTCATACCAGCTTCCCGGCACGACCACCGCGTGAAGCGGCAAGCCCTCATCGAGCAGCGCTGCGTAGATCGGATCGACCATGCCGCAGAACCTGCGTTCCGGCACCAGGTCGAAGACCTCACGCTCGATGATGTGGATGCCGGAGAAGCAGCCGGCTGCGTGACCGCGGGATTCTCCTCGCCCCACACCGGGTATGTGGCTGACCCTTCCGGATTCGTCGACCTCGATGCCCGGGTAGTCGCCGGCGCCGGGTCCGTCATGAAGCGCCATGGTGGCGAGCGCAGACGTTCGCCGATGATGCGCCAAGAGCCCGCCCAACGCCATACCGTTGATGACATCGCCGTTGACCAGGAGAACGCGCTCGCCGAGGCGGTCGCTGACCTTGCGCGGGCCGCCGGCGGTTCCCAGGATCGACTCCTCGACACTGAAATCGATCTCCAGCCCGAACGCCCGGCCGCGATACAGCTCCCGGACGGTGTGGGGAAGATGGTGCAGGTTGATGACGACCCGACGAAACCCGCAGCGCCGCAACCAGTCGAGCGTGTAGTCGAGCAACGGCCGATTGAGAAAAGGAACGACCGCCTTGGCACGATCGTCGGTGAGTGGCGCCAGCCGTGTGCCGTAGCCCGCCGCCAGCACCATCGCGGTGCATTGCTCCGCCAGCGGTGCGCTCAAGAGCCCCCCGGACGCCCGGCGGATGCGGCCGTTGCCGCCGAGCCCCAGGCCACGTGCGCCCGGTCATCGAACGTCATGTCGCCTTCGCCGCCCTCGTCACGATGGATCTCGAGGTAGGAGCGGGTCTCGTAGCCGGCCCGCGAGTACCCGAGCGCCACGGCGACGCGATGAATCTGCGCCGGATCGCCTTCGATCTCGAGGAAGTCTCCTAGCGGCGTCTCGTCGAGCGTGAGATCGACCGATTCGCATCCCTCTACGGGGCAGGTGAACGCGGTCCGGTACTTTTGATAGCGCACCGCGATGCTGAAACCGAGCTCCTCGAACAAAGCAAGCACGGCGGCGCCGTCACTTACCCAGGTCTCGACCTCGCTCTTCGCCTTGACCGGCCCGTCTTCTTCCGCGTGTCCCTTGAGAGTCAGCAGAAACCGGCCGCCGCAGTTGCGCAGGCGCAGCAGGCCGCCGCCGCCCAATATGCTGCGCTCGGGTGTGTCGAGTACGAGGTCGTCCTGCAGCGTGCGCTCGCCGCGCGGCTGCGCACCGATCCGCTGGAGCGCTCCGCACAGAGCCTCACGCGTGTCGCGAAGCTTGATTTCGTACTCGATGGGCATGTCGGCTCGATGGTAGCAGGCGTACTGCGCCCTGGACGGCGCCCGCCCGGAGCGGGAGCGCGAACGGCGCGGCTTCAACTGCCACGTTCAACGCGGGGCTCGATCGAGGAATTCGAGAAACACGCCCAGATGCCGTTCATCGCCACCGCCGAAGAGGTCGGCAGGGACGGCCCCGTCGGCCGCGTACAAACGCACGCGGTAGGCGTAACCGTCGGCGTCGCCACGCCCCCTCGCTGGCCGTAACCTCTCGACCATGTTGCGCCCGGGGGCGGCCGTTCCGGCAACACGGTCGCCCTGTATGCCGAGGGCGACGCGTGTGGGAACGAGCGCGCGGAGGGACACATCGACCGACTCCAGCTCCACATCGCTGGTCACGACCACGTCGACCGCCGCACCCGGCGTTGCCCAGATGCCACCCGGTTCGGCAAAGGCGGCCGGCGGCAGCTCCTCGGGAACCCAGGCCACGAGTCCGTTATCCATTGACGTGGGCCGATGGCGGTCGGTTCGAACCACGAGCACGTGATGGAGCAACACGAAGACGCAGGCAACGCCGACCATCGCTGATGCAGTGCTCCAGGCGATCGTCTCGGTGTGCGGGCGCGGTGCGTCACGACCTTCGCCGACAGGTGACGCGACCTGCCATCCCGCACGCCCCAGGAAGAGCCCGGCGGCGACGACCGCAGCGGCCCACAGGCCCGTTACGCCCCAGTTCGGCACCTCGATGTTGACCCACTGTGGGAACAGTCGCCACCAGTCG
>CBDUAS010000562.1:0-2730 GCA_965365185.1 uncultured bacterium
CGCCACGGCGGTCGTCTGCCGCTGTAGCGTAGGGAGTGAGGCGCCGCTCCCCAGCACGGTGATGTCGAACATGACGCGGCGATGGTACTACTGTTAGGGTTTCATCGTGTGCGTCAGCATCATCATCCCGGTGTTCAATGAAGCCTCCAGTCTGCCGGATCTCCTGCGGAACCTGCACTCCGTCGCCGCCGACGTCGTCTTCGTCGACGGCGGCAGCACGGACGGGTCCGACCGCATGCTCGTGGCCGCCGGCCATCGCTGCGTGCGGGCACCGCGGGGGCGTGCGGTGCAGATGAACGCCGGCGCCGCCGTCGCTCGCGGCGACATCCTGTTGTTCCTGCACGCCGACACACGTCTTCCGCGCGGCGCCGTCGACACCGTGCGACGCGCGATCGACGCCGGCGCGGTCGGCGGCAGCTTCGACGTCCGCCTCGACTCGCCGCGCCCGGTGCATCGCCTGGTCGGCTGGTTGATCACGCGGCGAAGCCGTTTGACCGGCGTCGCCTCCGGCGATCAGGCCATCTTCGTTGCCCGCGCCGTGTTCGACAGGCTCGGCGGATTCGCCCCACTGGCGCTGTTCGAGGACATCGAGTTCAGCCGGCGGCTCAAGCGGTCGGGTAAGCTGGCGCGGATCCGGCCCGCGGTGGTCACCTCTTCCCGTCGCTGGGACCGCGCGGGCACGGCGCGCACCATCGCGCGCATGTGGATCCTCCGGGCCCTTTACTATTGCGGCGTCGACCCGGCGCTGCTGGCGCGACACTACGAGGCGGCACGGTGAACGGCGTCAGCGCTCCAACCGCCGGCCGTGTCGGGGCGTTCCGCCCGCCCTCCCCCACCCTGGTGATCTACGTTCTGCGGGAGCTTGCCGCTCCGACGCTGATGGGTTTCGGGCTGTTCACCTTCTTCATGCTGATGAACACGCTGTTGCAGCTCGCGGAGATGATCATCCGCGATCGACTCGGGGCCGGCGACGTCGGTCTTTTGTTCCTCTACAGCGTGCCGCATATCATCGTGCTCACGGTGCCGATGGCGGTGCTCGTCGGCGGCATCATCGCCTTCGGGCGTCTGTCGGCGGACTCCGAGATCATCGCCCTACGCAGCAGCGGGGTCAGCGTCTACCAGCTCGCCCTGCCGATCCTGCTGATCGGTTTCCTCGCCTTTCTCTTCAACCTCTATCTCTGCCTCGAGATCCTGCCCTGGGGAAACAACGCCATCCGACAACACCAATGGCGGCTGATCAACTCGCGCACGCTCACCAATCAGGTTCGCCCGCGGGTGTTCGAAACGCGGTTCCCCAACTTCACCCTGTACGTCGAAGAGGTGACGCAGCCGGAGCAGGAATGGGACCGGCTTCTGCTGGTGCGCACGGACCGTAATCCTCCCCAGGTCGTCATGGCGCAGAGCGCCTTTGCCACCTACAGCAATGCCAACCGCGAGGCATGGATCGAGCTCACGGACGGCGTGATCTACGAGGGCGGCGCCACCGCCGAAGAGTCCAGTGTGACCTCCTTCGCGCAGCAACGTCAGTTGCTCGACAGTCAGGCTGGAAGCGCCGTCGGGCCTATATCGAAGGACGAGCGCACGATGAACCTCCGTGAGCTGCGGGCGGAGATCGCCGAACGTGCCGCCGCCAGCCAACCCATCGCGAAGTACGCCGTGGAGGTGCACAAGAAGTTCGCCATTCCGGTGGCAGGTCTGGTGATGGCCCTCATCGCCCTTCCTCTCGGCGTGTCGACCACGCAGCGCACGAAGGCCACCGGCTATCTGATGGCTATCGGCGTCATCGCCGTCTACTACGTTTTCATCGACGGAGGCGAGAAGTTCGCCGAGGAAGAGGCCATCCCTGCCTGGCTGGGCGTGTGGGCGGCAGACATCGTCATCACGGTCGCCGCCCTCTTTCTGCTTTGGGCCAAGGCCACGGAGAAGGATTTCGGCATTCTCGACCGGCTACTCGGCGCCGCCGAAGGGGCCAGGAACCGGGTGCTGAACACCTGGTACGCCTGGCGCGGCGAGGCCGGCTTTTCCAGCAGCGGCGATGATGGCCGGCGGCCCGGATCAGCGGTCAGCGGGCGTCGGTTCCCGCGCATCCTCGACCTTTACGTCCTCAGCCAGTTCGCGCGCGTGGGCGTGCTGACGATCAGCGGCCTCATGGTCATCTGGATGATCGGCGAGTACTTCGAGATCTCCGACGATGTCTACCAGGCCGGCGCCAGCCGCTGGATCTACCTCGAGTACTTCCAGTTCCAGCTTCCCTTCATCTTCGTGATGACCTTGCCCATCCGCTTCGCGTCCTTGACGCCCCGCTTCGCCAACGGACGTTCGCGATCGCTGGCCAACCCGACACCCCAATCAGACTTGGCGTGGCGCATGATCAGGAGCTCGGGCACGGCTGCTTCCTTTCGACGTCGTCGATGACCGGCTGCTGAACGACCGGCTTGTCGTCGAGTCTCAGCGCGGTGAGCCGTCCCCCGTATACGCATCCCGAATCGAGGCAGATCACGTCGCGGGCGCGATAGTAACCGAGCATCGCCCAGTGCCCGAAAATGACGGTGTATCCCTGCCGGATGACGGCCGCCGTGGAAAACGATGTACTGGCCGAGTTGATCCTGGGTATAGTCCTGTTGGCCGGCAAGTCGGTCCATACGGCTCTTCCTGCCCGACTTGCAAACCTGATTGGCACACATGAATCTCAAGGCGTCAAAACATACTTTCTTTTTGGCATCGGGTACG
>CBDUAS010000563.1:0-2724 GCA_965365185.1 uncultured bacterium
CGCGGCGAGGAGGAACAGCCCGCCCATTGCGACGAGCCGCAACACCGCCAGCGGCTGCCCTGCGTCGTCGGAGTTGCATGATCGGGCGGCGCGCGGCGCTCGGTGCGCGCCGCGTCACGATTTCCGCAGGAGCGGTGGACTCCGGCGTTGCGCGGCATGTCTTCCAGGCGGTCATCACTTGATTCCCCGCCCTCTGAAGCGGGAAGGGCCGGGCGCCGAGCCATGATCTTCGACCTGTCATGCCCGGATCCGTTACACTCTCGCGCGCACTCATGCCTCATCCGGTTCATTTCACGCCATGAAGATCCCGCAAGCCCTGCAACCGCTGGTGGAAGCTGGCGTGGTGGATGAGGTCATCCGCCAGCTGCCCAGCGGCAAGGAGGCCACGGTCTACGTGGTGGTCTGTGGCGATGACGTGCGCTGTGCCAAGGTCTACAAGGAAGCCGAGAAGCGCAGCTTCAGGAAGGCCAGCGGATACCGGGAGGGCCGTAAGGCTCGCGGCGGTCGGGACGCACGGGCGGTCGGCCGCGGCAGCCGTCATGGTCGCAAGGTTCAGGAAGAAGCATGGAAGAATGCCGAGGTGGACGCCTTGTTTCGCCTCGCGGCAGCCGGCGTCTGCGTGCCACAGCCCCACGGTCTGTACGAAGGGGTGCTGATCATGGACCTGGTGCGCGACGAACACGGGGATCCGGCGCCTCAGCTGAGCCAGGGGGGCATGGGTGCCGCACGGGCCCTGGAGTGGCACGATTTCATGATCCGGCAGATCGTGCGCATGCTGTGCGCCGGCCTCATTCACGGCGATCTGTCCGAGTACAACGTGCTGCTCGGTCCTGACGGTCCGGTGATCATCGACCTGCCCCAGGCCGTCAGCGCCTCGAACAACAACAGCGCCTTTGATTTGCTTGCGCGCGACGTGAACAACATGCGCGCCACTTTTGCCCGCTTTGCCCCCGAGCTTGCGGAGACCGAATATGCGCGGGAGATCTGGGCGCTCTACGAGGAAGGCGTTCTGTTGCCGGAGATGGCGTTGACCGGGCTCTTCGAGCTGGACGAATCCGAAGCCGATGTGGAAGCCGTTCTCGAGGAGATCGAGGAAGTGCGCCTGGAAGCCGAAGCTCGCAAGCTTGCTCGGGCCGTGTCGGTGGGATCCGCGTAGGTCGACCCTCGGGGTTCGCGCCCCGGGTCGTGACCATCCGATAGCTCCCTGCCCGGCGTTTCCAGATGCGCAATCCCCTGCGGCGCCGGAGTCAGGACGCCTTCTCGGACCGCCCGGAAACACGTCTCGCATTCAGACCCGTGCACTCCCCGGGGGTGGCGTGACCGGATTTCTCGCCGCCCGGTGTCTGGGCCGGGGCGCCAGAGCCGGCGAAACAGGGAAGGTAGTCACGGGACAGGACACCGGGTTTTCGCCGCCGGCCTCGCCTGGCTGATCGCGTGTGGCGTGACCGTCACGCCGGCGTGGGTGTTCTTCGTGCTCGGCGGCACGACCTGCCACGTGGTCCGCCGTGCTGGGTTGGGCCTGAGCCGGGGGCATGGGAGGAACTGTCCCCCGATCGGGTCATTCGCGTTGCGTCGGGAGCTACTTACCGGCGTGCCTTGCGCGCCGCGTACTTGCGATCGCGTGCTGCTTTCTGCTCGGCCAGCCGAGCTGTTTCACGCGCGGCTTGCTGTGCGGCTTCCGCCTCGCGTGCCTTGCGCTCGGCCTCCTCGACGATTGCACGCTCGGCGGCCTCGGCGGCCTTCTTCTCGGCGATGCGGGCTCGTTCGGCCACACGGGCCGCCTTGCGTTGCGCGAGGCGTGTCTGGCGTGCCTCTTCGGCTGCACGGCGGACCGCCTGCTTTTCAGCGTTTTTCGGATCGTTGGCCGGGCTGTTGGCACGCATCTTCGCCAGTAGCGCCTGTCTTGCCTTCGCTGCATCGCCCAGCCGATCGGCGAAGCCCGGCTCCTGTTTCTTCATCTCACTCGACCGCTGGCGATTCTTCATTTCATTCGACCTTTCGTGACCTGTTTGATGGGGTATCTCGGCGATCCGACACGGAAGTCCCGCTCATGCCGTCACGCCACACCCGTACAGTATGAAGCATTCTTCTGTGCGCGACGGACGCAACGCTGCGGTTCGTGCTCGATCCGAGGTCTGAAGAGCAAACGACGAAGAGGCCGGTCCCGCCGAGCGCCCCGAAGGCGCGCGGCGGCGCGTGAGACCGGCGTTCACGCACCTGCGCGGAGATGGACGTTCGTCGTCCCTTCGAGCGCATCGAGAACGAGCCGCCGAGACCGCTCCACCCGACCGACATCCGGACTGGCGGCTACCGTGTGCGTCCGAAGGTCTCCCGGGCAGACAACACCGTGCACCGTTCAGCATCCGTCGGGTCAGCTCCCGAACGAGTACCGGGCCTCCGGCCAGCCTCAGAGGGTCGGACTGGATCGGCGCCGCAGAGCTGACCCGGTCGAGCACGTGCTCTCCCCACGTGCCGATCCACCAGTACCCGAGAACGAATGCTCGAGTCGGGCGATCTGGATAACCGACTGAAAATACGTGGGATTCTGGTGGGCCCGGCAGGACTCGAACCGGCGACCAAACGATGATGAGTTGGCGGGTGAGGCAGCAACGACCTGTCTCGTTGGTGTTCGGCGCGTTTCACTGGCGAACGGCGCGCAACGGGAAAATTCATCAAAAAGAGCGACTTACGTTACATCGGTGCGTGTTGGCGAACCTGAGCGTG
>CBDUAS010000564.1:0-2718 GCA_965365185.1 uncultured bacterium
GCGTCCACGGGAGGTGGCGAGCCGCCGCTATTGTCGGCTTCGTCGTCGTGTTGCTCGCGTTCCAGGTGGCCCGCGCCGGCCTCCTGGTCGCAGGCAAGCGTGCCGAGGGCGCCGGGGGCTATGCCACGGCGGCGTGGCAACAGTCGCCGATGGTCACCTGGTCCTCTGCCTCGCCGCCGCCGCCGGGATCGATGACCAACGGAGCCGATGTGCTGTTTCTGGCGACGGGTCGGCGCTATCCATGGGTTCCCCGAGTCGACGACCTCGCGGCGATCGAAGCGATCGAGGCGTCGTCGCGGCGCGGTGACTCGGTCAGCGTCGTATGGTTCGATGGCATCGACTGGCGCGGCTACCTGATCAGCCGCGATGCGCTCCTCGGCTTGGCGGAGTTCGAGGTCGTGCACGATACTGCGGACGGCGCCATGTACACGAGTCGGGGGCGTTGAGGTAGCTGAGTTCCTGAGACAATCTTCCGCGGAGCCCGAGATGAAGAAGAAAAGCAGCCCACTCGCCATCCTGCTTCTCCTGACCGCGGCATGCGCGGCGCCGGAGCAGGTGGAGGCCCCGGCCGATGTCGAGAGCGCCCCGCGGCTCATCCGCGCCGTTCCGTTCACCGAAGTCGCCCTGCGGGACGCGTTCTGGCAGCCGCGCTTCGAGCGCAATCGCGCGGTGACCATCCCCCACATCATGGAGCAGAACGAGCTCACCGGCCGGGTGGACAACTTCCGCAAGGGCGCCGGGTTGATGGAGGGCGCGTACGAGGGACGGCGCTTCAACGACACCGACATCTACAAGGTCATCGAGGCCGCTTCCTATGCCATCAACCAGCAACCCGATGCCGAGCTGGAGGCGCGGCTCGACGCGCTGATCGAGCTGATCGGGGCGGCGCAGCAGGAGGACGGCTACTTGTTCCCGGCGCTGACGATCGACCCCGAAAACCCCGCTCTCGGTGTCGGCAACGAGCGCTGGATTCACGTGTCGGCCGGCAGCCACGAGCTCTACAACGCCGGCCACCTGATCGAGGCGGCGGTGGCCCATTACCAGGCGACCGGCAAGCGCTCGCTGCTGGATATCGCCGTCCGCTTCGCCGACCGCATCGACGAGGATTTCGGCCCCGATGCGCGGCGCGACATCCCTGGCCACGAGGAGATCGAGCTGGCGCTGGTCAAGCTCGCCGACGTCACCGGCGAGCGGCGCTACCTCGAGCTTGCCAAGTTCTTCCTGGATCAGCGCGGTCAGCCGCACGACGGCGAGCTCTACGCCGAGGATACCGACTTCGCTATCTACAACGACCTGCCCTACAAGCAAGACCACATGCCGGTGACCGAGCAGACGAAAGCCTCTGGCCACGCCGTTCGGGCCGCCTACCTGTACTCCGGGATGGCGGACGTCGCCGCCCGCACCGAGGCGCCGGGTTACGACGAGGCGCTCGACGCCATCTGGAACGACATCGTCACCAACAAGCTCTACCTCACCGGCTCCATCGGTGCCCGGGGCACCTTCGAGTCGTTTGGTGAAGACTACGAGCTGCCGAACCGAGCGTACGGCGAGACATGCGCCGCGGTGGGCTTCGACCAGTGGAACCACCGCATGTTTCTGGCATCGGGAAACGTCGAGTTCCTCGACGTGATGGAGCGTACGCTCTACAACGGCTTCCTCTCCGGGGTGTCACAGGGCGGTGACACGTTCTTCTACACGAACGTGCTGGAGTCGCGCGGCCGTGACGAGCGCGCGGAGTACTTCGACGTCGCCTGTTGCCCTGCCAACCTGGCGCGCATGATGGCCGTACTGCCCAGCTTCATTTACGCGCAGAAGGACGACCGCGTCTACGTGAACCTGTACGTCGGCAGCGAGGCGGACGTCGCGTTGCCGTCGGGCTCGCTGCGTCTGATGCAACGGACCGACTACCCTTGGGACGGTGCGGTGCGCATCGAGCTGCAACCCGACCGCGAGCTGCGGTTCGAGCTCGCCCTGCGCATTCCCGGCTGGGCGCGGAACCGGCCGGTGCCTTCCGATCTCTATCGCTTCACGGACGGCATCGACGAACCGGTGACGCTGGCGATCAACGGCGAGACCGTCGAGGTGTCGGCCACCGCATCGACCTCGACGGGGGCTGCGTCGGCCGTGGAGTCGGGAAATGCCGCCGCACCGGGTGGCGCCAACGTCAGCGCTGCGGATGGACTGGTGGTGATCGCACGCACGTGGCAGCCGGGCGATGTCGTCGATTTGACGCTGCCGATGCCGGTGCGCACGGTGGCGGCACACGCGCTCGTGGAGGATAACCTCGGCAAGGTGGCGCTGCAGCGCGGGCCGCTGGTTTACGCGGCCGAGGCCGTCGACAACGACGGCTCCGTCCTCGACCTGTCAATCGAATCCGAGCCCGAGTTCGAGGCCGAGTTCGAGGCCGACCTGCTGGGCGGAGTCACGATCATCCGCGGCCGCGCGGCGCGGAGCGCGTGGGCCGGCCCTTCGCGACACGAGCTCGTCGCGATCCCCTACTTCGCGTGGGCGAATCGCGGGCCCGGCGAGATGGTGGTGTGGCTGCCCGTGCTCGGTACCGCGCAATAGCGGCGGCGATGGATAGCCCCGAGAAGGCAACGTACATGTCCGGAACCGACTGGCCCGAGAAGACGCGCGAGCTCCACAACCATCATTTCGACTCCACCGTGTGGAACGACTTCGTCTTCCGCGACGACGACATCGTCATCGCCAACTACT
>CBDUAS010000565.1:0-2714 GCA_965365185.1 uncultured bacterium
AGTATCTGTGGGTCTCCGGAAGTGCTGTCCACGTTCGTGCTGAACCTCGCGCGAGCTTTTCCGACGTCACCGTCGCACTGGATCGTGCCCGTAGCGGTGACGAGCAGGAAGCCGTCGTCGGGAGCGATGATCGTCGCCGAAACCACGCTCGCGAACGTCGTCGCGCTGCTGGTGAAGTTCGGGAAACTGGGGCTGATGGCCCCGGCCGTGCGGGGTGTAACGTCGCGGTAGACGACGGCCCGGGCAGCATCGAAGCCGAAATACGGGGTCCCGCCGGAGGGCGGGTCGGCCGCCAGCGCGCCGCCCGTATGCACGCCACCGAAGAGGTCGAGCACCAGGAGACCGTCCCCGACCGCGGTGCTCGTCCCGACCGCAACGAACTCGATGTCGGCGGCGACGTCGAACCCGAAGTACGGCGGCGCCGGGCTGATCACCGGCGCCGTGCACCCCGCCAAACGCGTCAAGCACGTAGTAGTGCGCGTGATCCTGCGCGTACGCCGCAGGCGTGGCGGTCGCGAAGGTCAGCGCCGCCACTGTGAGTACGAAGACCGCACGTTTCTGCATGGAAGCCTCCTCGGCCGTGCGCCGCGGAGACCTACGAGAGGCGTCGTCAGGTTATCAAGAAAACCGGAATCAACGAAACCAGAGTTGATCCGCGCTAGAGAGAACGGCCGTGAAGCTCACCGTACTTCGCCCGCACGTACGCCAACCACGGCTCCGCGGACAACGCTCCGCACCCCATGCGCTCGAGCAACTCGTTGGCAGTGAACTTGCGGCCATGACGGTGGACGTTTTCTCGAAGCCAGGCGAGCAAGTCGACGAAGCTCCCGGCTTCGATGCGCGCCTCGATGTCCGGGATCGCTGCCCGAATGCGGGCGAAGATCTGCGCCGACATGAGGTTGCCGAGTGTGTACGTGGGGAAATAGCCGACCGCTCCCATCGACCAGTGGATGTCCTGGAGCACGCCGTGAGCGTCGTCGTGGGGAACGATGCCGAGGTAGGACTCCATGCCGGCATTCCACGCTTCGGGCAGATCTTCGACCTCGAGGCGACCTTCGAGCAGATCCTTTTCGAGCTCGAACCGCAACATGATGTGGAGGTTGTAGGTCACCTCGTCGGCCTCGACGCGGATCAGGGTCGGTCGCACCACGTTGATTGCCTGATGAAACGTGTCGAGGTCGACATCGTCGAGGACAGCCGGAAACGACCGCCGCAGCCGCGCGTAGTAGTGTTGCCAGAAAGGGCGGCTGCGCCCAATCAGGATCTCCCACAGCCGCGACTGTGATTCGTGCACGCCGAGGGACGCACCGCCGGCCAGCGGCGTGCGGGCAAGCTCGGCAGCGATGCCTTGCTCGTAGAGGCCATGTCCGCACTCGTGCAGCGTACCGAACAGGCCGGCAGGCAGGAAATCCTCGTGGATGCGGGTGGTGACCCGCACGTCGGTGGCGCCGAAGGCGGTGGTGAAGGGATGAGCGGACCGATCCTGGCGGCCGCGCTCGAGATCGAAGCCGAAGTCCCGCATCACACCGACGCCGAAGTCCCACTGGGCCCGCTCGTCGAAGCGGCGATCGAGAGGTGACGGAGGGTCTTGCACCGGCCGGTCCCCGTCGTCGGGGACGAGCGCCGCGACAATCGGCACGAGCTGTTCGCGAAGATCGGCGAACACGGCCTCGAGCTGCACCGTCGTCATCCCCGGCTCGTACTCGTCGAGCAGCGGATCGTAGATGTGCTCGGTGTACCCCAGAGCATCGGCCTTCTCGCGACTCAACGCCAAGATATCCTCGAGATGCGGGGCGAACTCGGCGAACGCGGATGCCGCGCGCGCCCTCTGCCAGGCCTGTTGACCGAGCGAGGTCGCTCTCGCGAGCCGAGCCACGAGATCGGCGGAGAGCTTGGTAGCACGCTTCCAGTCGCGCCGTGTGACGCGCACCAGGGCGGCCTCGTCGCTCTCGTACGCAGCGTCGAGAGCCTCGGCCTCGGCCTCCTCGAGCAACGAGCCGATGCGCTCGTCAGTGAACGCCTCGTGCGACAGTCGCGCCAGCGTGGTGAGCTGCGCGGCGCGGGCGCCGATGGCTCCGGGCGGCATGTAGGTTTCCTGGTCCCAGCTCAGCAGGGCGGCGGCGGCTTCCAGGTCGGCGATTTCCTCGAGGCGGGCGCGCAATTCGTCGAGGGCTCTCATGTCCGGTGGCTCTCTCCGTCGGCGGCGCCCTCGTTCAGGCGCCCTCTTTGAGCTGCAGATAGTGGAACCCGGCGATGACCAGTGCGTGGTCAATGGCCCCGGAGCGAATGAGCGCGGGAACTTCGGACAGCGGCACCAGCCGCGTGTTGATCTCCTCGAAGCCCTCGAGCTGCGGCGCACCCTGAAGCTCGATGCCGCGCACCAGGACTGTGTGACAACGGTTGTTGAGCAGCGCGGGATTCGGCGTCACGACGCCGATGATCTCGGCTTCCCCACCGGCATAACCCGTCTCCTCGCGCAGCTCCCGCAACCCGGCGCTCAGCGGATCTTCGCCCGGGTCGACCGTGCCGCCGGGGATCTCCAGCGTCACCTCTTCGGTTCCGTGGCGGAACTGCTCGACGAGCACGACGCGCTGGTCCTCGGTGAGCGCCACTACGTTCACCCAGTCGGGCGAGTCGAGGAAGACGAACTCGCCGCTGCGGTTCGGGTCGTTGGGCGAAATGGCGCGCCGTTTGAACAGGGTAAACAGGCGGGG
>CBDUAS010000566.1:0-2708 GCA_965365185.1 uncultured bacterium
GAGAGCGACGGGCGGCCTGACCGCAGAACACCTTCCGTCGGCGGCGGTTCAGCGCCGCCGGGGGTTCCCGGCTCGGGCCAACGAACAATGAGGGCGTTTTCCCCGGGACGGGTGAACTTCACCCGGTAGACGTGCGTGTCTGCCGCGCCGGCAACCGCGGAGCCGAACCTCCGTCGTTCCGCAGCCGAAGGCAGTGGTTCGCTTCGCGGGCCCGCCGACCGCTGCGCCGCGGTACCCAGGTACTCGATCTCCGTCTGGTCCGGAAACTCGGCCTCGACACGGATATCTCGACGCGAACGCAGCGCCACCAGAGCTTCTCGATCCGTCGGAACGGTCATGCCGGGCGCCACCGTCACGTCGACCAGGCCGGCTTCGTAGACGATGTCGCGTACGCCGCGATAGTCGTCCGCCCAGCGAAAGTCGAACCCGTGTTCGATTGTTGATCCGTCGGCCTCGCCGGGAGCCAGGGTGATGTTCGTGTGTGCCTGCCGCCAGGTGCCGCGCGTCTCCAGAGAACCGGTCAGCCCCGAATGGATGTAGAACCACGGCCACATGCTCGCGTTGCGGACCTGATCCGTGCGTTCGAAGTACTCCAGCCAGGTTCGCTCTCGCGGCGTCATCACCAGATACGGCCCGACGCCGTTCGGACGCTGCCAGAAGATCCAGGAGCCGTGCCCCGAGATGAAGTGGTGCTTGACCACGTTGTTCTCGTAGATGGCGCGAACGTCCTGGCCACCGCCCGTGCCGCGAAGGTCGAGCGCTACACCGAGGCCACCGATCTCGACCGCCACGTCGGAGGCGTTCTGCAGCCGCAGTTCCCACGTCAGCCGCTCTGCCTCGAGACGGAAGCTCTGTCGCAAGACGAGTCGAACCTCGTCGGCCGGCACAGATTGCGATCGCCGACCGCTCCCCGGCCGGATGTCCCAGACGAGCTCGCGGGTGTTCGCATCACTGACCGCGACCTCGAAATCCAGGTCTGCGGTGAGCGCCTCGCTCCAGTGCGAAGCGCCGACGGCACGATAGTGGACGACCACTTCGCCGAGAGGACGCCCGCGGCGCAGGTACTGCGTCGGGAACACGTCGCCGCGATGACGCAGCTCGGTGACGCCAATGCCTGCGAAGGTGAGCTCGAACTCCTCGCTGGACCCGGTCATCGTCTGCTCTGCGCTCACCCGCACCGCCGGTGCTGCCGCCGAGCCGGCGATGGTCGCGACAACGAGGCACACGATGCTCGCGGCGCGTGCGCCGATCGAGACACCGGCGAGAGCTCCCTTTCCCCGCGCGCCGTTGCCGCCCGCGCGTGCTGCAGATTGCCACCAGAGTCGTCGCATATTCGGTTTCCTTCCCTCTCGACCCGCCGCTGTATTGCGCGGCCCGCTTGCACGGCTCGCTGTGCTGCAGTCTACGACGCCGACGAGGGCGATACGGTGTGTATCGTCGAGGAACAGAACCCATCGACTTCCTACTCGCGCCTTGACCTCGCCCGTTGTGCCCCCCGTAGAATGATGCGGGTTTGTGACTCAGGACACGAGTGTTCGCCGCGGTCGCCCGGCCGCGAGGGCGCCGAGGTTTGCGAGGAGAAATGCCGATGCGCACGACGACTTTGCCGGTGCTCGTGGCGGCGGTCGCCATCGCCGTGGGCTGCGCCGGTCCGTCGGCGGACGATCCGTTGTCGGAGCGACCGACGGCCACCGCTTCACCCAACATCATCTTCATCTTCGCCGACGATCACGCCACCCAGGCCGTGGGCGCGTACGGCGGTAGGCTGGCGCCGCTCGACCCCACGCCCAATATCGATCGGCTGGCCGAACAAGGCATGATGTTTCGCTCCGCATTCGTCCCCAACTCGATTTGTGCGCCGAGCCGTGCCGTGATTCAGACCGGTCTGCACAGCCATCTGAACGGCGTGCTGACCAACGCCGAGACCTTCGATTCCACCCAGGCGACCTTCCCGCAGTTGCTTCAGGAAACCGGCTACCAGACGGCCATCGTCGGCAAATGGCACTTGAAGAGCGATCCGGTCGGATTCGACCACTGGAAGGTGCTGCCGGGGCAGGGGCAGTACTACAACCCCGACTTCCTCACGCCGGAGGGGCGGGTGCGCGAAGAGGGCTACGTCACCGACCTGATTACCGACGATGTCCTCGCGTGGCTCGATCGCGGCCGCGACCCGGCGCGCCCGTTCATGCTCATGTACCAGCACAAGGCACCCCATCGCGAATGGCAGCCGGGACCGGATCACTTGGCGACCTACGGCGACGTCGAGATCCCCGAGCCGGACACGCTCTTCGACGATCACGAAGGGCGCACCAGCGCGACGCAGACGCAGGAGATGGCCATCGACGCCGACATGAGCTTCGGCTATGACCTCAAGCTGTGGCCGAACACCGTCAACCCGGAGGCCCGGCTGAATCAGGCGGTGGAGCGATTCCGCGAGCGCATGACACCCGAGCAACTGGCTGCGTGGGACGCCGCCTACGGCCCCGAGAACGAAGCTTTCATCGCCGCGCCACCCACGGGCGACGATCTCGTGCGCTGGAAATACCAGCGCTACATGAGGGATTACCTACGCTCGATCCGCTCGATCGACGACAACCTCGGCCGCTTGCTCGATTATCTGGACGAAACGGGACTCACAGACGAGACCGTGGTGATCTACAGCTCCGATCAGGGATTCTTCCTCGGCGAGCACGGCTGGTTCGACAAGC
>CBDUAS010000567.1:0-2690 GCA_965365185.1 uncultured bacterium
CCGCAACGGCGGGCGGCCAGCGGGCCCCAGCACGCCGAGCGCCGGGGCTTCAGGATCCGCCGCCGTCGGGAGGCTGCGGCCAAACATTGTCGACCCGATGCACATCGGGGAGGCGCTCCTCGGGATCGATGGTGACCGACAGAACTTCACCCACGGCGGCCGGCAGGACGATCTCGAACTCGACTTCCCCCGCGAGCCAGTGCGAGACCGGGATCTCCCGCGTCAGGGTGCCACCGCTGCTGGTCTCGATCTCCACGGTCACCGGCATCGGGACGAAGCCGTGGTCCTCGATGAGGACGCGTGGGCCGTCCGGGCCGTTGCGCACTTCGCCCACGCCGTGATCGAGCTGCCAAGTCTGGTAGTACCAGGAGCTCCAAAACCAATCCAGGTCGTAGCCGGCGGCGCGCTCGATGGTATGGAAGAAGTCCCACGGCGACGGGTACTTGAAGGCCCATTCCTGGAAATAGACCTCGACCCCGCCCCAGAAGACCTCCTCGCCGAGCAGGTTGCGCAGCGTCACCAAGAGCGTCGCGGGTTTGGCGTACGAGGCGGTGCCATAGCCGACCTCGTAGTAGTCGCCGTGCTGCATCATCATGCCCTCCTGCTCGGCGCGGGCCACTTCCAGGTAACTGTCGCGCGAGCCCGCCTCCGGATCGCCGGGTTCGGCGAAAAAGTCCAGCCGGCCGCGGTTCGCCAGGTAGGTTGCAAAACCCTCGTCCATCCAGGCGTGACGTTTTTCGTTCGAACCGACGATCAAGGGCGTCCACATATGCGCCAACTCGTGCACCGTGACGCCGTACAGCGCCTCCGCGCCGCGCTCCCGATAGGGACCGATGAGCGTCATCATGGGGAACTCCATGCCCCCGCCGATGATGTCGTCCCCCTCAACCGAGGTCATGTGGGGCCACGGGTAGCTGAACCCGGTGTGGCGCGACAGAAACTCGATGGAGTGCTTGGCGTAGCGTGCCTGCTCGCTCCATAGCGGCGCTCGCTCCTCCCGCCAGAAGGAGTGGATCGCCACACGATCCTCGGCACCGTCTCCATCGCGGTCCGGTACCAGGGCGCTGGTTGCCGACCACGTTTGCGTATCCGACGCCGTGAACGTGAAGTCCCTCACGTTGTCGGCCTGGAAGTGGTACGTGAGTCCGCCCGCGCCCGGCTGCCGGGTCACGCGATTCTCGCGACGATCTTCCGGCGTCGCCACCTGAACCACCTCGTC
The DNA here is from genome assembly GCA_965365185.1 of uncultured bacterium. Classification (GTDB taxonomy): domain Bacteria; phylum Acidobacteriota; class UBA890; order UBA890; family UBA890; genus CBDCGW01. The sequence goes on from CBDUAS010000567.1 coordinate 1,220, forward strand.
GGACTCTGCCGCGGCGGCGAGCCGCTCCATCGTCTGGTCGGAGAATACCTCGCTCGGGTTCAGCAGGTTGCCTGTGCCCATGACCGTCCATCCCGCCGGAACGGTGATGGCAACGCGATAGTCGGAGAAGGCGTCGTAAAATTCCGCCCCACCGGTGTAGGGATCCGCGTCCCAACCGCGCAGATCGTCATGTACGCCGAGCTTCGGAAACCAGTAACCGATGTAATAGATCTCGCGATCGGAATGCCCCATGCGGCCGGCGCTCTCCTGCGGCACCTCGAAGCTCCAGTCGATGCGAACGGTCTCCTCGCCTCCCTCGGCCACCGGCCGGGGCAATTGCACCCGCAACAGCGTGCCCAGGATCCGGTAACCCGGCTCGTCGTCGCTGTCCACCGCGAACAGCGGCACGCCGTCGACCGAGAGCCTTTCGATCGTCATGCCGCCCGTAACCGCCGCCTCGCGGGCGCGAACAACCCCGGGGGCGTGAATGTTCTGATGGAGGTGCAGCATCAGGTAAGGGATCGGTTCGGGCGAGCGGTTGAAGAACTGCACCGTCTCCCGGCCGCTCAACATGCCCGATCGGGGATCAAGCGTAGCGTCGATCTGATAGAAGGAGGCGTTCTGCCAATAGCCGGGGCCTGGACGGCCGCTGAGCGTGCGCGTACCGTTCTCGACGGCACCCGAGAAGGATCCCGGCGGGACGACCGGGCCGGGAATCGGCCTTTGGATCGATTCGCTCCACTGCGCCTGCGCCGCGGGCGCATACGCCGTCGGCACTGCCGCGACGAACAGTGCGGGGATCAGGAGAGTCGCCGCGCGAAAGAGCCTTGACATGGTACTGCCTCCTCCGCCCGGGCCAGGTTTCGGGCGCGGGCCCGCGGACCCGGGCAGCGCGCGACCCCGGGATCGAACCTCGACCCCTGATTCCATTCTACTGGGTTGGCCCAAAATACGATATCAGGGTATGTTTAACGATTGAAGGCGCGCGAGAAGCGCGCCCCCCGACAGCCGGTCAGGCGCGACAACCGATGGTGCGCGAGCGATATCAGCGGGGCTCGGCCCGGCTCTACGAGGGCTGGGTCATCGCCAACCACATCCTCGTCTCGTTTCACGTCGCGTTCATCTCGTCGATCCTGGCGCTGCCGGCGGCGGCTGCCTCGCGGGGCGAGGTGCTCCGCTTCGTCTTCGCCAGCCCGGAGACCTTGATCTCGGCGCTGTTCGCCTACGCCAGCTTTCACGCCGGCATCGCGTTGCACGAGATCGGTCATTTCCGCAAGGCGGCGCGGCTGCACGCCCTCAACGAGACGATTCTGCCGGAGGTCGAGGCGAAGATCGCGCAACCTCCGTTACGCCGCTCGCTGTATTGGTTGGGCGTCTTCGTTCGTGCGCCTTACGGCCGCGCCGTCGGCATCAAGCGCGAGGGTTTGAACTACTATCCCGACGCACCCTACAACCTGGCGGTGGCTGCGGC
>CBDUAS010000568.1:0-2637 GCA_965365185.1 uncultured bacterium
GGTCGAGGTTCTCTGCTGCCGAGCGCTCGCGGTACGGGCTGTTGCGACCCGGCTCGGTCACGGTGCCGCGGTAGTCGCGAATCTCTTCCTCGGAAAGCGAGTCGACGTATGCCTTGCCGTCTTCGATGAGCTGCTCGGCCCAATCGTAAAGCTGCTCGAAGTAGTCGGAGGCATACAGTTCCTCCGTCCAATTGAAGCCCAGCCAGCGCACGTCCTCTTCGATCGAGGCGACGTAGCTCGGATCCTCCGTCGTCGGGTTCGTATCGTCGAAGCGGAGGTTGCAGGTGCCGTCGTTTTCGGCCGCGACGCCGAAGTTCAGGCAGATCGACTTGGCGTGGCCGACGTGCAAGAAGCCGTTGGGCTCCGGCGGGAATCGTGTCGCCACCCGGCCATCGTACGTACCCCTGGCGTTATCCTCCGCCACGATCGTGCGGATGAAATCGAGGCCCGCGGTGTTGGCTCCGTCGCCGCTCCTTCGCTCAGCGCTCATCGGCCGAAGTTAGCACGCGAGAGGGTCGTCGGGCGTCACCCTGCTCGGGCCCACCGGTTCCAGCCGCGTTGACCCCGGTCCGTACGGAGCCGTACTGTTGACGAAGCTCTCCGTACCGCAACCAGCTCGCCCGGCAATGATTCCGCCGGGCGACTCCGACCCGATTACTGGAGGACCATGCGTCACTTCCCGCACATCCGTCGCTTTGTTCGCCGGGGAACAACGCCCTGGCGCTGGACCGCTCTCCTCTTGCTCGTCGCACTGATCTTGCCCGCCACCGCCGGCGCGCAGCGCACGGTGAAGCCCGTGCTGCACGGCAAGCATTGGGTGGCGATCACCGGCAAGCCTCTTGGCGCCACCGCCGGCGCGATGATCTTCCAGCGCGGCGGCAACGCCGTCGACGCCGCCTGCGCCATGCTCGGCGCCACGTCGACCATGTGGGACACGCTGGGTTGGGGTGGTGAGACCCAGGCGCTCATCTACGACCCGAACGAGAAGAAGGTCATCGGCATCAATGGTCTCGGGGTCGCGCCGACGGGCGCCACGGCAGAGTTCTTCAAGGACATGGACCTCGAGTACCCGCCCGCGACGGGGCCGCTGGCGGCGGTCACACCCGGGACCCCGGGAGCCCTGATGGTGATGCTTGCCGAGTGGGGAACGATGAGCCTGGCGGACGTGCTCGAGCCCTCGATCGAGATGGCCGACGGCTACGCCATCGAGGCGGCGGCAGCCAACAACCTCGAGCGAAACAAGGACCTGTTCAAGGAGTGGGGCAAGTACTCGACAGACGTCTTTCTGCCCCACCTCGGTGAGGAGCGCGAGGCTCCTCACCCCGGCGAGATCTTCCGCCAGCCGAACCTCGCGGCGACGCTGCGAAAGCTGGTCGAGGCCGAGGCCAACGCCCTCGCCGCGGGCAAGAGTCGGGAAGAGGCCATCTACGCGGCCTATGAGCGCTTCTACAGGGGCGACATCGCGCAGGAGTTTGCTCGCGGCGCTCAGGAGGTTGGTGGCCTGATCACCGTCGAGGACCTCGCCAACTGGGAGGTCAAGGTCGAAGAGCCGGTCATGACCACCTACAAAGGGATCGAGGTCTACAAGCTCACCCACTGGGTGCAAGGGCCGGTGATGCTGCAGGCGCTCAACATCCTGGAGAACTTCGATCTACAGGAGATGGGCTACAACAGCACCCGGTACATCCACGCGCTGTACCAGGCGATGAACCTGGCCTTCGCCGACCGCGATTTCTACTACGGCGACCCGTATTTCCCGCCCGAAGAGCCCATCGAGGGACTGCTGTCGAAGGACTACGCCAAACAGCGCGCCGCCTCGATCAACTGGGAGGCCAACGACGCGGATGCCAAACCGGGCGACCCCTATCCCTTCCAGGGAGGGACCAACCCCTACACTGATCTGCTGGAGCGCTGGAGCAGCTCCGGCGAGGAGGTCGAGGGCTCGATCGCCGAAACCGGCATCAGCGCGCTGAACCCGGCCATCGCCGTGGGCGCGGGTGCTCCGGCCGTCCGCGTCGACGCAAATCGTGCGCTTCAGGAGAACCGCGTCAGCGAGTGGGACGCGGACGGACCGTTCGACGAAACCTTCTATCGCGGCACCACATCGGTGCAGGCGGCCGACGAGCAAGGCTGGATCGTTTCGATCACGCCCTCGGGGGCTTGGATACCCGCGGTCATTGCCGGCGAAACCGGCGTGGGGATGTCGCAGCGCATGCAGAGCTTCGTCGTCAACGAGGCCGAGAACCCCTACAACGTCGTCGAGCCCGGCAAGCGTCCGCGGGCCACGCTGACGCCCGGTATGGCCATCAAGGACGGCGAGCCGTACCTGTCGTTCGCCGTACAGGGGGGCGACGGCCAGGACCAGAACCTGTTGCAGTTCTTCCTCAACATGGTCGAGTGGGACATGAACGTGCAGCAGGCAGCGGAGGCCGCCAACATCAACAGCTCGCAGATGAAGGGCTCGTTCGGTGAGCATCCCTCCACGCCCGGCGCGATTCTCGTGAGAGACGACACGCCTCCGTGGGTGGTGGCCGATCTGCGCCGCATGGGCTACAACGTTCGCACTTCGCCACGCACTTCGGGACCGATCAACGCGATCTTTTTCGACGTGCTCAACGGCACCATGTGGGGCGGCTC
>CBDUAS010000569.1:0-2564 GCA_965365185.1 uncultured bacterium
GACATCGTGCAGTTGCCCGACCCGGTCGAAGATCAGGCGCTACCGCCGGCTCCTGGACGAGGCAATGGTTACCCTGTCGACCGCCGAACACGAGTTCTTCGGCATCGCCGTGCTCGAAGCCATGGCGCACGGGAGCTTCGCACTCCTGCCCAACCGTCTCAGCTATCCCGAGCTCTTGTCCGGACCGCACGTAAGAGAAACGACGCGCCGCGAATGTCTGTACGGCTCGCAGCAGGAGCTCATCGACGGCCTCGCCCGCGCCCTCACCGACACCGAGGAGACCCGCCGTCGGGGGGCCGAGCTGGCGCGCAACGCGCAACGATTCGACTGGTCGCGTGTCGCCCGGCGATACGACCAGACGCTGCAGGATCTGGCCCGCACGACGGCGTCGTCCATGCCTGCTTGAGAATGCGCCCGGCCGAGCTGTGGAAAGCTGCGCCGCCTCCGCGATAACTTGTCGTTTTCCATGATAAATTGATGCTTTGACGCTTCTAGCAAAGGAAAGCGCTTCAATACTTGACGTTTATCGATATTAGTTTACGCTCAGGCCGGTGCTTACCATCTTCTTGAGTCAAACTTGACGTTTCCGGCGCGCGATCGCACGCCGGCCGCCTGGAGTCGCCCTATCGTGTCGCCCCGACGCTCGAGGATCCGCCCGGTAATCGACGATCTGCTGGCCGAGTACGGCACGATCGCCAACCGCAACGTCGTGACCGCCACGGGCGCCACGCGACAGGCGGTTCACGCCCAGCTCCAGTCGATGGTGCAGGCCGGCCAGCTCGTGCGTCAGGGCGCCGGGCGCGGCGTACGCTACCGCAGCGTGCATCCGCGCCGGCGATTCCGCTACCCTCTCGCGGGCCTCGACGAGGACCTGGTCTGGAGACAGGTGCGCGCCGAAGTGCCCGAGCTTCGGGAGCTACCGGAGCCGGCCGATCGCGCCTTGCACACCGCCGTCGTGGAGCTGGTGAACAATGCCATCTCCCATTCCCGCGGCCGCTACGTCGAGGTGCAGTTTCGCCGGGCGCACGACCGCCTCATTGTCGAGGTCTTCGACGACGGCACGGGCATCTTCGACCACCTGGCCCACGAAAACGAGCTGGCCGACAGCATGGAGGCGCTACGACAGCTCACCAAGGGCAGGCTCACCACCAAACCGACCGAGCACACGGGCGAAGGGCTGTTCCTGCTGTCCAAGATCGCCGATTTCTTCGAGGTCGAGAGCGGAGGCTTGCTGTGGATGGTCGACAACGAGATCGACGACGTCGGCTTTGCCCCGGCGCACGTGCGTCCCGGCACACGGGTTCGCTTCGAGGTCGACGTCAGCACCACCTCGTCGCTCGAATCCGTGTTCGCCGACTCCTCGGAGGCCTTCGAGCTGGCGCGGCGGCGGGTGGTGGTCAAGCTCTTCGAGACGGGCAACCGCTTCCTGTCGCGGTCCGAGGCGAAGAAACTGCTGCAGGGGCTGGAGCGCTTTCGTAACGTTGTGGTCGACTTCAAAGGGGTGGACGCCGTCGGCCAGGGATTCGTCGACGAGATGTTCCGTGTATGGACGTCGCGTTATCCCAAGACCCGCCTGCACCCTGTGAACATGGTGCCGCCGATTGCCTTCATCGTCGAGCACGCCCGGCGGGCGGCGGAGTCCTCGGTTCCGGAAGCCTGAGAGGGGCGACGGAATGCTCGGTTGCGGAAGCCTGGGAGCGCCGCCGGCTACTCGCAGTTCGGTCCCTTCACCTGCATGGCAACGGTGTCGGCGGGAAGGAGCGAGGCGGCGAATCCCTCGGGGTCGGCGGCGTACCGGTCCAGAAGCGCCCGCATGTCGGCAATCACGCGGTCGCGCGTCGCCAGGCCATAGCGAAAGTAGCTCAGCGGTCCGATCAGCGCCAGATAGAAGTGGTTCCCCGCGTCGTAGCCGGTGGAGCAGTTCCCTGGCTTGTAGGCGACCGCCAGCAGCTCTCCGAAGGTGTCGGCAAACTCCGCCAGCGTCGGCTCATCGCCGAGGTCCGGAGAAACCTCGGGGAAACGCTGCAGGAGCTCATGAATGGTCATGGGGGGCATTATAGTGCTCCGCGTCACGATGCCGCATTGTTCGGGGGGCCACCACGTCTGATCTACGCGTTGCTCGGCGTCGACAATGCGGAACCTGGCGCGGGAGCCGGCAACCGGCGAGTTGTCCGGATCTGGGACGTCGCATGGCGCATCCGACGCCGATCGCGGCGGCCAGCGGGCCGGAAAGCGCCGCCAGCGGCGTTTTGCGGCGCCTTTGCAGCCTGATCCCGCTGGCATGCGTCTTGCTTCATTGTGGGTCGCAGCACCGAGGCCATTCGCGTCCTGGAGTCAATCCTGATGGAAAACATCTTTCAAGACATCCGCTACGGCATCCGCATGCTCACCAAGCGACCGGCGTTCACCGCCGTCGCCGCGCTCTCGCTGGCGCTGGGCATCGGTGCCAACACCACCATCTTCACCATCATCAATGGCCTCCTGCTGACGCCGATCCCGGTCAAGGACCCGTCGACGCTGGCCATGGTGTTCATGACCGACAGCGTCACCGGCGACGTCGGCGG
>CBDUAS010000570.1:0-2535 GCA_965365185.1 uncultured bacterium
TCCACCGCCGGCCTCGGCGTCGGATCGCTAGGTGTGCCGCGCGATTGCGGGCTTCGCCCTCGGGCTGGCGACGGCAGCCTGGTGACCCGCGACCAGAACGGCGTCGCCTCCGGGTTCCCGGAGTGAAGCTCGAGCGCGCCATCCGGCTGCCACAGGCCACGGCCATGGTGGTCGGAACGATCATCGGCACCTCTATCTTCGTGCAGCCGTCCGAGGTCACCGGCCAGGTACCCTCGGTCGTCGGCGTCTTCGCCGTATGGGTCGTCTCCGGCGTGCTCACCCTTGCGGGCGCGCTGGTGTGCGCCGAGCTGGCATCGATCTTCACCCGCAGCGGCGGCGTTTACGTCTACCTGCGAGAGGCATTCTCGCCGGCCCTCGGGTTTCTCTGGGGGTGGGCGATGTTCTGGACGATGCACTCAGGCATCATCGCTGCCATCGCCGTGGTCTGCGGTCGCTACGCCGCGTATTTCGTGCCCTTGGACGAGACCGGCATCAAGGCGGTGGGCATCGGCGCCATTCTCGTTCTCACCGGCATCAACTACATCGGCGTGCGCCAGGGGAGTGCTCTGCAGACGATGTTCACCGCCGGCAAGCTGATCGCCATCGTGCTGATCATCGTCTCGGGGTTCGCCTTCGGCGGCGCCGCCCACGAGCAGGTCGTTGCGGCCGCGGGAGGCGCAGCCGGGTCGCAATCGAGCGCGCCCGAAGCGGCGACCCCTCTGCCAGAGGACGCCGAAACCGCACCGGCGACCTCGGCCGCAGCGGGGATTACCGAGTTTCTCCTCGCCCTGGTGGCCGGCCTGTTCGCCTTCGGCGGCTGGCATATGGTGACCTACAACTCCGAAGAGACGGTCGAGCCACGACGCACGATCCCGCGCGCGCTGATCATCGGCACGACGGTGGTCACCGCCTGCTACGTGGCGATGAACGCTGTCTACATGTGGGTGCTACCCCTCGAGACCATCCGTGCCTCGACGCGTGTCGCGGCCGATGCCGCCGACGCCGTGTGGGGCTCCGGCGGCGGCACCATGATGTCGGCGCTGGTCGTGTTCTCCGCGTTCGGCGCGCTTTCCGGCATCGTTCTCGCCGGACCGCGCGTCTACTACGCCATGGCACGGGACGGACTGTTGTTTCGCTGGGCCGCGGCGGTACATCCGCGATATCGCACACCGTACCGTGCCATTCTCATGCAAGGCGTGTGGTCCTGCGTGCTTGTGGGCACGGGAAGCTACCGGGCGCTGTTCACCCGCGTGATCTACACGGAGTGGATCTTCTTCGGGCTGATGGCGATCGGCCTGCTGGTCTTGCGGCGACGCGGCGTGAAGGCCGATTACCGCATCCGTGGCTACCCGTTCGTGCCCATGGCGTTCGCCGCGTCGGCCTTCGCCATCGTCATCAACCAGGTGATCTCCAGTCCCACCGAGAGTTTGACCGGCCTGTCCTTCGTGCTCGTCGGTTTGCCTGTCTACTATTTCTGGGCACGCCGCTGCGCAGCGGCGCCGGAGCCCCCTGAACAGGAGTAGTCAACGTGCCGATCGTCGATTTTCACAACCACTACTACCCGCCCGCGTACCTCGAAGTCGTCAAACGGGGGCCGAGCAACGTCGGCTACAGCGAGGACGAAGACGGCAACCCCGTGCTCCATTACCCCGGCGATTACAACGTTGTCGTCCCCGGCCACCGCATCATCGAGTACCGCCAGCAGGTGCTCGACGAGACCGGCGTCGACATACAGGTGCTGACGTTCACCTCGCCGGGCACGCACATCGAGGACCCCGAGCGCTCGGTGCCGTTCGCCCGCATGGTGAACGACGCGCTCGCCGAGATCGTTTCGGAGCGCTCCGATCGCTTCACCGCGCTGGCAACGCTGCCGCTGAACGATCCCGAAGCGACGCTCGCCGAGTTCGACCGCGCCACCGACGAGCTCGGCTTTCCCGGCTTCATGTTGTTTTCCAACGTCGGCGGCGTGGCGCTGGCCGATGAGCGCTACTGGCCGCTGTACGAACGCGCCTCCGACAAGGGCACGGTGCTGTACATACATCCGATCGACCCGGTCGGCGTCGAAGCCATGACCGAGTACTGGCTCATGCCCCTGGTCGGCTTCCTCCTGGACACGACGCTGGCGGCGGCCCATCTGGTGTTTGCCGGGGTGCCCGAGCGCTATCCGGGCATCAGTTGGGTTCTGGGCCACCTGGGCGGCGCCGTCCCCTACCTTGCCGAGCGCTTCGACCGCGGCTTCTACGCGTTCGCGGACTGCCGCGCTCACATCGACAAGCCGCCCAGCGAGTATCTGAAGGAGTTCTACTTCGACACCGTCAACTTCGATCCTCGCTGCCTGGAGCTGGCGATCGCTTTCGCCGGCCCTTCACAGATCCTCGCCGGCAGCGACTACCCCCACATGATCGGCAGCCTGGAGAAGATGATCGAGTCGATCGACGGGCTGGACCTGACCGCCGACGATCGCGCGGCGATTCTGGGAGACAACACGCTCCGGCTGCTGGGCCTCGACCGGCCCGACTGAGGACCGCTGCAAGT
>CBDUAS010000571.1:0-2530 GCA_965365185.1 uncultured bacterium
GTGCTTCCCGACCGGGTTCCCGGGCTGAGGGAGGTGCAGGCCCGGATGCTCGAGACCATGGCTTTCGCGTATAAGGGGCTGGGTCTCTACGACGAGGCGGAGCGCTTGCTCGAAGACGCGCTGGCGAGACGGCAAGAGGAGGCGGGAGCGGAGACGCTCGAAACCGCGCTGACCCTCGCGGCGCTGGCCTCCGTCTACGAGGAGCAGGCTCGCTACGACGAGGGGCTGGCGCTTGCCCGCCGGGCCCTGGATGCGGTCGAATCATCACCCGAAGCCGACCTCGAGGGCCTGGCCTACGTCGCCATTCCGCTCGCCAACCTCCACACTTCCCGCGCCGAGTACGCGGAGGCGGAAGAAACCATCGAGCGCGTGCTGCAGGCGCCCGGCGCCGATTCCCTGGCGGTCGGTACGTTGGCGGACCTCTACGGCAATCGGGCCGTCGTCAAGGCAAGGGACGGCAGGTTGGAGGAAGCGGTCACCGACCTTCAACGGGCGATAGAGTACGAGGAAGAAGAGAGCGGGAGTGACTCACTCTCCGTCGCCAAGCTGTCGTCGGACCGGGGCGCGGCGCTGGCGCAACTCGGCCGCCTCGACGAGGCAGCCGAGGCCCTCGAACGCGCATTGAGAATCAACGAGCAAACGCTCGAGCCCGACCACCCGATCTTCGCCACGGTGCTGCACAACCTCGGCTCGATCAATCTCGACCGACAGCAATACGACCTGGCCCGCGAATACCTGGCCCGGGCCGTCGACGTGCGGGAGAAGGTTTACGGTCCCGACCACCCCGCAGTGACCTCGTCGCTCAACAACCTGGCCAAGATCCACCTGGAGCTGGGTGAGTACGCCGAGGCACTGCCGCTCTACCAGCGCTCGGCGCGCATCCGCGAGGCAGCGCTGGGCCCCGAGCATCCCGCCCTGGCATCGACCTTTCATGCGCTGGGCGACCTGCACAGGCTATGGGAACGCTACGCCGAATCGGCCGGTTACTACGAACGGGCGATCGCCATCCAGGAGGTCAACGGCACGCCCGATCTCGGCGCGGCGCTGCGGTCCTACAGCGAGGTGTTGCGGGAGCTGGGCAGGGACGATGAAGCCACCGCCGCTTGGGCGCGTGCGGAAGCCCTGGGCGATGTGGGTGTGTAGGCGTATCGCCCACTTGCCGCGCCACGAGTGTCAGGCCACATCCCGCGCCGGACACTACCGACGCCGCGCGGCGGCGAAATCCCGCACGACCATCAGGTCGCTGTCGGCGCCGTCCTGCTGCGGGTAGACGATCCACCGACCGTCCGGCGAGACGGCCATGCGCCCGTAGCGCCCCAGGCGAACGCCCGCGGGTAGACGGAAGATCTCACGCGTGTTGCCCACATCGAGATCGAAGGCGTGCGCCGAGATCGGCACCCCGGGCTCCTGCAGGAAGAACAGCAGGTTTCGCTCCCACACCGTGAATCCCGACAGGGTCAGCCCGGGATGCTCGAACACCGGTGACTCCTCACCGCCGTCCGCGGGGACGCGCCAGATGCTCAGCGGCTCGTCCTCGCGCAAGTAGTACACGAATCGGCCGTCGGCCTATTCCACCGGCAGCGCCCCGCCGCCCGTTGTGATCTGGTGCGCCTCGCCGCTCCGCACGTCGACCTTCCAGATCTGGAACTCGCCGCTGCGGTCGGACATGACGTACAGGAAGCGGGAATCCGCCGACCAGTCGGTGGCCAGGTCCACGGATCCGGCGGGAATCACGACGCGCGGCTCGCCGCCGGCCACCGGGATGACGCGCACATCCGTGCCGCCGTCGGCGTCGCCGTGGAAGGCGATGAGCGAGCCGTCGGGCGACCAGCGCGGCGTCGACGCCAGCCCCTCGCCGGGAATCTGCGAGCAGCTCTCCCCGTCACTGTCGCAGATCCACACGCGCGTATCCCCCGAGCGACTCGACATGAAAGCGATGCGGCTGCCGTCGGGGGAGAAGTCCGGCGCCCACTCGTCGCGCGTCGAGGCGATGAGCCGTCGAGGCGGCCCGGCTTCGGGTAACGCAGGCCCGCCCACGGCCCACAGGTTGGTATCCAGTTGCCGGCGGGCGTACACCAGCGCTCCGGGCGCCACGGTGACGCCGCGCGCGCTGTCGCCGAACCCCAGCGGCCGCGCGGTGCCGTCGCGATCGACCTGCCAAAGGCTCGAAGTCCCGGCGAGCGCCGAGGAAAACACCAGGCCGGAGCCGTCCGGAAGCCAGGCGATGCTCTCGATGAACGCCTCGTGCGAAACGAGCAGCTCCGTGTTGCCGGAAAGGTCGGAGAGGTAGATGTCGTTCAGCGGCAGCTCGTGCCATCGGACGAAAGCCAGTAACTCCCCGTCGGGCGAGAATGCGGGATGACGGTCGCCCTCACCGGCTCGAGGCGGCTCGGGCAGACGCGTCGAGTCACCCGACCGCCGGTTGATAAGGAAGATCGACTCGCTGGTGTTCGGCTCGGGTCGATGCACGACGGCCAACCGATCGCCGGCGGGCGAAAAGTCGAGTCCCGGAAATGCGACGGCGGCGACC
>CBDUAS010000572.1:0-2497 GCA_965365185.1 uncultured bacterium
AAATGATTGCCGCCGATCCCGTTCGAGCCGATCTTCCGATCGGCCTTGCCGCCTCTGCTCCCGGCGTCGCGGCAGTGACTCGGCGAGGCCGGCAATCGTCTGTTCGCCGGCAAAGAGATCCTCGGCGACCTCGACGTGGTAGAGATCCTCCAGCCGAGAGGCGAGCTCGACGCGCTCGAGCGACGAAAGCAGCTCGCCCAGGGGTGCCGTGCCCTCGAGCGCTGCCGGACCGCCGGAGATGGCCTCGATCACCCTGTCGATGCGATCGCCGCTGAGCGTCGGTTCCCCGTCGGCGGCGGCGTCACGCCGCGAGTGCAGCCACGCCAGGACCTCGCCCCGACGCACCTTTCCGGTGGGCGTTCGGGGCAGGTCGCCGCGCGGCCAGACGAACCACTCGCGAACACGGGCGTGGTCGGGGAGCGCCGCGTTCGCTTGTCTCACGACCGCGGCGACGTCGGTTCCCGGAGCTACCACCAACGTGGCACACAGCGCTCCGGGCCTTCCCCAGGGCCTTTCCATGACCACGGCATCGACGATCTCCTCCCGGCCGCGCAAGGCTGCGGCGACGTCGGCGGGGTCGACGTTGACGCCCGCCGGGGTGACGATTCGATCCGACATGCGCCCACCGAAGCGCAGGTTGCCGTCGGCGAGCAACTCGCCCCGATCACCCGTATGCAGCCATCCGTCGTCGTCCACGTGCGGGCCGGCCGCGGATACGCCGGCGACGTTGCGGCCCCGCACGAGGATCTCGCCGTCGTCCGCCAGGCGCACCTCGACGCCCGGGAGCGGCTTGCCGATCGAGCCCCCGCGGGCGCGAAACGGGTGGTTGAGGGTCACCAACGGCGCCGCCTCCGTGAGGCCGTATCCTTGCACCACCACGTAGCCGAGTACTTTCCACAGCCGTTCGACTTCGGGATCGAGAGCAGCGCCGCCCGAGACAACCGCGATCATCCGGCGCCCGATGCGGGCGCGCAGGCGATCGAACAGCGGCAGCCGACGCCACCAGGGAAGCGATGCGGCAGCCTGCAGGCGCCTCTCGAGCTCGTCCGGTCCCCAGGCGCGGCGGCCCTCCGCGAGCAGATGGTCCAGCAACGACGAGAGCGTGTGCGGCACCGAGGCGAGCACCCAGGCGCGCTCCCGCCGCAGCGCCGCCGCAAGCTCTGCCGCCGGCATCGTGTCGATAATCGCCACGTCCGCGTTCAGCGCATCGGGGATGAAGACGCCCATGAACTGGCCGTACAGGTGCGACAGGGGCAGGGCCACCGCCAGGCGCAGCCGCGGCGCCAGGCCGATGAGCCACCTGTAGGAGTGTATTTCCGCCTCCATCGCGTCGAGGACGGCCCGTAGGTTCTCGTGGCGGACGGCGACGGATTGCGGCAGGTTGGTCGTTCCCGAGGTGAGCACGATCTGGGCGACGCGCTCGATATCGTCGGCGGGGAGAGGCGGCATCGGGTCGCTCGAGGAACCCCCTGCCCACGTTCGCGCGAGCCCCAACTCGAGCCCCGGAAGGTCGATGTCGGACCGCGGCAGCTCCGCGTCCGTCAGCCAGGCAGCGAGGCCGAGGCGGGGTACAAGGCGGGCGATGACCTCGTGAGGATGGGCGACGTCGATAGGTACCGCGGTGGCACCGACGCGCAACACGCCGAACAGCGCCGCGCTCCACACCGGCCCGCCCTGGAGGTAGATGCCGACCTTCGCCCCGGCGCCAATGCCGTCACCGTGCAGCCGCGCCGAGATACAGTCGGCGGCCTCGGCAATCTGCGCGCGGCTCCAGCCGCGGCGGCGCCAGCGTTCCACCCGAACCACGCGGCGCCGCGGCGCTCGCCGGTACCGCTCCAGGTAGTCGAGGAGATCGACGCGGGCCATTCTCCACCTTTGTGGCGGTGACAGGGGTATTGCCACTCACCAAGAAGGTAAACCCTCGCCGCCGAAAGGTTTCCCTTTGCCGGCCGGTGTCCCAGAATGGCCCCAGCCAGGAGAGAGCATGAGCGCAGACGACAAGCAGCCGAAACAGACCATCAAGCCACGCGAAAACGGCTCGCTGCGCGTCGACGGTGTCGACAACCTGATCGACGCGAAGGGCGGCTCCATCTCGACGGAAGACCGCGGCAAGGGCAACTCCGCCCTGTGCTGCTGCGGCCACTCCAAGAACAAGCCGTTTTGCGACGGCACTCACAAGAAGACGGATTTCCGCAGCGCCAAGCTCACCGACGGCGAGTCGGACTCTCGCTGCGACTACGAGGGCGTCGGCATCACCGTGCACGATAATCGCGGCATCTGCGCGCACATCGGCTACTGCACCGACCAGCTCCCCGAGGTCTTCCTCATGGGTCAGGAGCCGTGGATCGACCCGGACGGCGCTCCCCCAGAGAGGGTCGCCGAGCACGAAATCGATGATCGATATATCGAAACCCGCAGCCTGGATCTCCTCCGAAGGGGCCATCGGAATGCGCAGGGTCATCTCGGCCCCGCCCATGGAAACGGACAGGGGCGGCAG
>CBDUAS010000573.1:0-2493 GCA_965365185.1 uncultured bacterium
CCGCCTGCGTCGTTTCGGCGCCGTCGGGGAGGATCATGCGGGAGAAGTTGGAGCCGTAGTGGTCTCCTCGCGACAACTTCTCCAGCCGCCCGGGCGTGAGCGTTTCAGGCGCCATGATGTTGACCGCGTAGTCCCACGAGTCCGGATCGTCGGAGCCCTGCTCGCCGCGCTCGATGCCGCCGGGAACGCCGACGTGGAAGATCTTCGACACCCGTGCCGTGTAGTAGCCGTTCCGGCGCAGGAAGCCGGCCAGCGTCGGGTGGTCGGCGAGCGCAGGTGATGCGATGCGATGGTTTGCCGTGTCGAAGCCGTTCGTCGTCACCCCGTTGGTTTCCGGGTAGAGGCCACTCATGAACGAGGCCCGCGAAGGCCCGCAGACCGGATACTGACTGTAGGCGCCGGTGAAGCTGACCCCGCCGGCGGCGAGCCGATCGAGATTGGGCGTCTGCAGTCCGAGAGCGGGAGCCGCGTAGGGTCCGATGCGGGTGTTGAGGTCGTCGGCAACGACCAGGAGGATGTTCGGGGGCCTCTGCCGTTGCGGCACGGCGCCGCTGGCCGTCGCCGCCAGCAGCATCACGACTCCCAGCGCCGGGGCAAACGGGTGCGCAAGCCTCGTCCACGGTGCACCTGTGCCCGATGGGTGTTCGGCCGTCGGTCCTGAGCTCACGACCGCTTTCCTCCTGCTGTCCGCATCGCCGTAGCCTTCCTTCTGCTGTCTGCATCGCCGTAGCGTTCCTCATCACAGCGCGAACGCGCCAAGAGGTCAACACGCGCTGCGTCCCGGACGGTGACGACCGGCCTCGCACGGATGCGGGATGCCGAGGCGAAGGCGCGTGGAATTGCGACTCCGGAGTCGGCGTGAAAACCTCCCGGGATGCGACTTCGGTGTGTCTCCCTCATGATCATCGTGCTCGGGCTCGTTTTGCCGGCGCTGGCCCAATCGGCGCAACGCGTCGAAGGCACAGTCGTCACGCCTGAGGGCCAGCCGGTCGCCGACGCCATCGTCTCCATTGCTGCGCTCGGGCTGGCTACCAACACCGGGGACGACGGCAGCTTCGTGCTCGAGGGCGTTCCGGTCGGTTCGTGGGAGATCTCGTTCGGGCCGGCGGACGGTCCCGCCTTGCGGGAGCAGATACAGGTCACAACAGAGGAAACACGCAAAACCCTGCGGCTGACGGTGCCCCGCCTTCCACGCGGCGTCTCGACAACGTTGACCGTACAGGCCCGCGCGGACGGCCTGGTCGGTCGCGTCGACACCGCATCGGAAGGCATTGTCGGGCAGATCGACCTGCAGACCCGACCGCTCCTGCGCTCCGGCGACCTGGTCGAGACCATTCCCGGCGTCATTGCCACGCAGCACAGCGCCGGGGGCAAGGCGAACCAGTACTTCTTGCGCGGCTTCAATCTCGATCACGGTACCGATTTCGGCGTTCGCGTCGATAGCGTGCCGGTGAACATGCCCTCGCACGGTCACGGCCAGGGGTATCTCGACCTCAATTTCCTGATTCCCGAGCTGGTGCAGAGGCTGACCTTCAGCAAGGGGTTCGCGGCGGCGCGGAACGGCGATTTCACCGCGGCGGGCGCGGCCGACTTCGCGTTGCGTGACCGTATGGAGAAGAACATCATCGGCTTCACGGGCGGCGAGTACGGTTATGCCCGCGGTCTGGCGCTGGGCTCGGGCTCGCTGGGCGGCGGCGACCTGCTGGCCGGCGTCGAGCTCGTGCATGAT
This sequence comes from uncultured bacterium, assembly GCA_965365185.1. Classification (GTDB taxonomy): domain Bacteria; phylum Acidobacteriota; class UBA890; order UBA890; family UBA890; genus CBDCGW01. The sequence continues at coordinate 1,730 of CBDUAS010000573.1, forward strand.
GACGGCCCCTGGGAAGTGCCGGGCAACTTCCGCAAGCTCAACCTCGCGGTTCGTTTCTCCCGCGGAGGTCCGGTGAGGGGCTTTCGCGTTACGGCGCTGGGCTACGATGCCACCTGGGATTCCACCGATCACATCCCGCGGCGGGCCGTGGAAGCGGGCGAGATCTCGCGCTTCGGTACCGTCGACGACACCACTGGGGGTGCATCGAGTCGCTACAGCGTTACCGGCGAATGGTGGCGTGCCGGTCCCGACAGCCTCATCCGGCTGAACGGGTACTTGGTCGGGTACGACCTCGACCTGTACTCCAATTTCACCTATGCGCTCGAAAACCCGGATCGCGGCGATCAGTTCGAGCAGCGCGATGATCGCTGGATCGTGGGCGCCGAGGCGCGATACGAGAACGACGGGCGCTGGGGATCGTTCGACGTCATGAACCTGGCCGGGTTTCAACTCCGCCGGGATCGGATCGACAACGGCCTGTTTCGCACGGTCGCCCGCGATCGCCTGTCGACGGTCCGGGCGGACTCGATCTCACTGCTGGCCGCGTCGCCGCACGCCTCCAGCACCATCTATTGGACCCCGTGGCTGCGCTCGACGTTCGGTGTGCGGGGCGACTTCTACTCCGCGACGGTCGACAGCGACGACAACCGCAACTCCGGCAGCGCGACCAAGGCGCTGGCAAGCCCCAAGCTGTCGGTGGCCTTGGGCCCCTGGGCGAGCACCGAGCTGTACGGTAGCTTCGGCGGCGGGGTTCACAGCAACGA
>CBDUAS010000574.1:0-2472 GCA_965365185.1 uncultured bacterium
TCCATGTCGCTCGAGTCGTCGTATGTATACAGATGCTTGGTATCAACTCTTCGAGGATAGTTCAAGGCACCAGGCGGAGGATTTGCACAAAATGCCCGGCGGCCCCCCGGGTTCCCGCTGCCCGTCAGCCGCAGCCGACCGGGTTGGCCAGACGCGACACGAGCGGCTATCGTTGCGGCGAATCAGGAGGGATCCGTCATCCGTCACTTACCCGCCGCTGGCAGCGGCGATCGTACAGACCTGCTTCTTCGCCTATCGACGGTGTTCGCCCTCCTCTGGGTTCTGTCGATCACCTTCTCCATCGCCGTCGCCGAAGCGGCGTTGTGGACCGCAGCCGCGGCATTCGGGGCGGCGTGGCTGCTGCGCGAGCTGGAACCGGATGCCGCGGAGACCGCCGCGCTCGACCCGGGCCCTGCCGGGGACGCGCTGGGGCGCGTCGGCGCACCCATCATCGTCTTCTTCACGCTGTCGTTCATCTCGGCCTTCTCCTCGCGCGACCCGGTCGACGCGCTGTTCGAGCTCCGAGAGGTATTCCTGTTCGCCGCACCTCTGGTGACCTGGGCGGCGTTCCGCGACGCGCCGCAGAGGGACAGGAGCCGCGAGGCCTTTGCTTTGGGGATCTTCGGCGCCGTTGCCGTGGGTATCTATCAGACCGCGACCCTGCCGCCCGTGCCGGGCGACCTGGCCTATCGCGCCAGCGGCCCGCTGGGACACTACATGACCTTCTCGGGGGTATTGCTGATTGCCGTTCCCTTGCTGCTGACCGTGAGGGGGCGGGTCACCCGGCTGGTAGGGCTGCTGGTGGCCGCGCTGGCGCTCGCCATGATCGGTTTGACGCTCACACGCAGTGCCTGGATCGGTGCTGTCGCAGGACTCGCCGTGTACTTCGGTTGCGGGTGGGTCGGGACCGCGGCGCCGCGGCACGCCGACGGCAGCGGGCGTCGTACGGCGGCAGCGCTTGCCGCCGCCGGCATCGTCGGCGTCATCATTGTCGTCGTGCTGGGAGCCGTGGCCGGCTCCGAGGCGCTGTACGAGCGTGCATCGAGCACGTTTTCGCTCGATGACCCCAGCAACCGCGATCGCGTCGCCATGGCCGCGACGGGACTGGAGATCATCCGCGCGCATCCGTGGTTGGGCATCGGACCGGGCTTGATGGAACGGGTTTACCCGGCCTGGGTGGTCGACTGGGCGGTCAACGAATCCAACCCCCACCTGCACAACAATGTCTTGCAGATCACGGCGGAACGCGGGCTGCTCGGTCTCGCCGCTTGGTTGTGGATGATGGCGGCCTTCGCCCTGGCGGCCTGGCGTATCCTGCGCGCCGAAGGTCCGGGCGGCCGGGGCGGGCCCGAGGCAAGGGCGGCCCTGGCCGCGCTCGCCGGCTTTCTCGCCATGGGTATGTTCGAGTACAACTTCTCCGACTCCGAGGTGCTCATGGCGTTGCTGTACGTGATCTCGCTGCCACTGGCTGCGAGCGCCGGAGCCCGCCCCCGAGACGAGTTCAACGCCGACGCTGACCCTGGGCGAGGTCGGGCCGCACTCACGGCGAGCAACCGGGTTCAGTAGCGGGCAGCTTCAGCGATCAGGAAGGGGCGGCGGCGCCGGCCGCCTCACCGTCGAGACCCAGCTCGGTGGCGATACCCCGCATGGCGGTGAGCACGTTCTCCACGTGCTCGCGCAACGGCAAATCGATTTCTGCGGCTGCCTTCTTGAGATGGTCGCGGTCGACGGCGCGACAGAAGGCCTTGTCCTTGAACTTTTTCGTGATCGACTTCACCGGCAGGTCCAGAAGGCTTTTGGACGGGCGTACGAGAGCGCACGCGACGATGAAGCCGGTGAGCTCGTCGACGGCGTAGAGCGACTTCGCCATCTGCGTCTGGCGGGCCACGCCCGTGTGATCGGCGTGCCCGAGGATGGCCTCGACGATCTCCGAAGGATAGCCCAGCGACCGCAGGATCTCGCAGCCTACGAACGGATGCTCTTCCAGAGAGGGGTGCTCGTCGTAGTCGAAGTCGTGCAGGAGGCCGGCGACGGCCCAGACCTCTTCGTCCCCGTCGTACTTGCGCGCGTAGAAACGCATGGCCGCTTCGACGCACAGTGCGTGCTTTACGAGGTTCTCGTTCTTGGTGTGCTGCGTCAGCAGCTCGTAGGCCTGCTGTCGTGTCGGCGGCGTCATCTCGAGTGGGCTCCCGGCTCATCCACCGAGGTCACCGTGCCGCGGTCAGGAGCCGCTCCCGAGCAACGCACCGGAGGGGTTCTCGAGGCTGATGACCACGGAACCGTCCGTCGACATGATCGACTCTCCGTCCAGGAGTGCCTGCACATTGCCGTCGGCTTCGAGTTGTCGCAACGTATCCGGCAAAATCTGGCGCAACCTGCCGCGGACCACGACACACTCGCCTTGCAGGCGGTCGAGCCCCCAGCGCCACTCCGAGAGCAGGCGCTGGTTGTAGAAAACGTGAGCGCGGCGCC
>CBDUAS010000575.1:0-2465 GCA_965365185.1 uncultured bacterium
AGACCCACATCCCTTCGACGCGCTCCGGCTCGTCGAATCCCGTGAGCGTGAACGATCGGGTGAAGGCGGTGAACGCCGAAAACGACTCCAGCGTGCGCGCCTGCTCGCGGTAGTCATAGAAGTCGTAGGCCGACATCATCGGGTTGACGCCGCCGTCGAAGGTCGCCATCCCCAGCACCAGCCGGTCGGGATCCTCGTAGGGCAGCGGCCGCAGGAAGGCGGCGTTGAGCATGCCGAACATCGCCGTGGTGGCACCGATGCCGAAAGCCAGTGTCAGGACCGCGATGGCGGTGAAACCGTACGACTTACCCAGGGACCTCAGGGCAAAACGGAGGTCTTGACCGAATGTCTGCATGAGGGATTCTCCACGCCGGGGAACGCGAGAAGACGGGGTGTTCGAAGAGCGAAGACGGCGGCGGGTGTGCTCCCGCGTGTAGGAACCGGTCAGGCCCAGGGCCGCGCGCCAGTAGCGCAACCGGGCCTGGAACGGCGAGATGGAGATGCAGTGATGCTCGTATTCTTCTTGTAGGTCGCCGGCGATGCCTTCTCGGGCGACGGGGTCGGAGATGACGCGGGCCACGAGCGCTTCGGCCAGTCGGGGTGGGCGCGTTTTCGCGGCCATCTAGCGCTCTCCCTCGAGCTCCTCGACCCCGCTCCAGAGCCTTTCGAGCGCCGCCCGCGAAGTGCGCAGCGCCGCGACGCCGTCGGCAGTGACGCGAAAAAGGCGTTTGCGGCGACCGCCGCGGCCGGGCGCCGAGTCGCCCAGCTCCGAGGCCAGCAGCCCCTTTTCTTCCAGTCGGTCGAGCGTCACATAGGCGGCGCCGTGGGTCACCGACCGTCCGGTACACGCCTCCAGCTCGCGGCGGATGCTGGCGCCGTACGCGTCGTCGCCGACCCGCAGAACCGCGAGCAGAATGGTCTGTTCGAATTCGCCGAGGTACTTGGGCTGACGAGCCATTGCTACATTGTAGCAAACGATGCGGCGCGTGCCATGGAAAAGCCGGATTGGCACGGCGCTTGATCCGAGGTTGCGTCCCCCGGAGAGCGTGTCGGGCTGGAAGGGTGCGACGCCCGCTCTCATTGTTGAACCGAGGGGCGGGCACTATAGAATAGGATGACCATGTCCGAATATTTGGCAGCGGGCCCACCCCAGGCAGGGCTTCCGACGCGCATCTGGCGGTCGATCTTCCGCCGGTCACCGATCCCGCGTAGCGATTACGATCGTAAGTGGATCGTGGCGCACACCCTGGTGCTGCACATGCGGCCGATCCGCGTGCCGGCGCGGACGATTCGATACTCCCATACGTTCGGCCTCGGGGGCATGTCGCTGGTTCTCGTGCTGCTGCTCATGGGCACGGGCGTGCTCATGATGTTCGCCTACGAACCCTCGCCCGAACGCGCCTTCGAATCGATCGTAGCCATGCAGGATCAGGTCCTGTTCGGCCGTCTGGTGCGCGGGGTGCACTATTGGAGCGCCAACCTGATCGTCGTCGTTTCGGTGTTGCACCTTCTGCGCGTCTACCTGACCGGTGCGTTTCGCGGCGCCCGACAGTTCAACTGGCTGATCGGTTTGAGCCTGCTGACCTGCGTGTTGGTTTCGGCGTTCACCGGTTACCTGCTGCCGTGGGACCAGACGTCGTACTGGGCGATCACCATCTCGACGGAGATGCTTGCCTACGTGCCCCTGGTCGGAGCGGCGCTGCAACGGGTCATCCGGGCCGGTCCCGAGATCGGCGCCGCGACGATGATCAGCTTCTACACCGTGCATACGACGATCATCCCGGCGATGTTGATCGGCCTGATGGCGTGGCACTTCTGGCGCGTGCGCAAGGCGGGCGGCGTGGTCCTGCCGAGCGAAGCGGCCGGCGGGAAGGCGGCCGTCGACGCGGTCGGTGCGACCGGCGAAGGCGGCAGCGCCGGGCGCCAAAACCCATCGACGGGTGAGCGGGTGTTGTTCCTGCCGCACTTGCTCCTTCGGGAGACCGTCGTGGCTCTCGTGCTGGTGGCGCTGATCCTGCAGTTGGCGATCTTCGCCGGCGCTCCCCTGGGCGAGCCGGCCAACCCGGGCATGAGCCCGAATCCGGCCAAGGCGCCGTGGTACTTCCTCGGCTTCCAGGAGCTGCTGCTGCACTTCCACCCCTGGTTTGCCGTGTTCGTGATCCCGCTGCTCGCCGTGCTGGCGCTGGCTTACGTCGCCTACGCCCGATACGACGCCGACCCGCCCGGTGATTGGTTCCTGACGGCGAAGGGCAAGAGCATGGCCCTGGTGGCGGCCGTCCTGGGCGCGCTGGTGACGCCGCTGTGGGTTTTGTGGGACGAGAGGTTTTCGCTGTCTGGAGCCGGTGGGGCTGCGGCGGCACCGGGATTCAGCGACGGACTGCTGCCGTTCGTTGTCTTGCTCGCCGGGATCGTCGGATTTTACGCGTGGATCAAGAGGTGGTTCGGCGCCTCGCGTAACGAGGCGG
>CBDUAS010000576.1:0-2458 GCA_965365185.1 uncultured bacterium
GCACGTGGAACACGTGGTGGAGTTGCCGTCCGGCTGGTTGGGTAAGAACCACGCGTTGGAGATCGGTGCGCGGCGGGCCGCCGGCGATCTGCTGCTGTTCACCGACGCCGACGTGGTCTTCGAGCCCAGCGTTCTACTGCGGGCGGTTCGTTGCACGCTCGATGACGACTTCGATCACCTCACCATCGGTGCCGACGTGCACACGCCGAGCCTGTTGGTAGAGCTTTTCGTCGCCGCGTTCATGGTCTCGTTCGTCGGCTACTTCCGCCCCTGGCGCATGGGCGATCCGAACAGCCCGCACACGGTCGGCATCGGCGCCTTCAATCTCGTGCGCCGGTCGGTTTACCAGCAGGCCGGCGGCCATGTTCCGATCGCCATGCGCCCCGACGATGACCTGCAGCTCGCCAGGCTGCTGCGCGACAACGGTGCCCGGCAGGCGTTCGGCGCGGCTGGAGGGATGGTGGGTGTGGAATGGTACCCGAGCCTGCGAGAGGCGATCCGTGGGCTGGAGAAGAACTCTCTTGCGGGCGTCGGCTATCGCCCCTGGCTGCTGCTGGGGGCGGCGCCGGCACAGCTCGTCAGCATGTGCTGGCCGTTCATTGCCATCTTCGTGACGGACGGGGCGGCGCGATGGCTCAACTTCGCTCTCGTCGCTCTGCTGGTGGCTCTGCAGATGGTGCTGCTGCACGGTGGCAGCCTGCGCCGGCGGGTCGCCGTGCTGCTTCCGGCAGGAGTCCTGCTGGTGATCTACGCTTACCTGAGGGCCGTTTTGTTGACCTACGTGCGCGGCGGCATTCGTTGGCGCGGAACGTTTTATTCACTGCGAGAGCTGCGCAACGCGGGCCCCGGATCAGCATGACCGGAGACATCGGGACCCGCCCGAGGAGAACGAGGATGCACGACGAGAGCAACAGTGACGCGGCGGACGCGGACAGCGTGCGCGTGAACGGCGAAGCAGAGACAAGCCCCGAGTCCGTCTCCGACAGGACCTCACGGAAGGTGGTCAAAAGCGACGAGGAGTGGCGCGCCCAGCTCACCGACGAGCAGTACCACATCACCCGCATGGCCGGCACGGAGGCGCCTTTTTCCGGGGAGTACGAGGGCCACGAGGGGGTCGGGACCTACCGCTGCGTGTGCTGCGGTGCCGAGCTGTTCCTGTCGGGCGCCAAGTTCCACTCCGGCTCCGGTTGGCCGTCGTTCACCATGCCTGCGACCGGCGATGCGGTCGAGGAACACGGCGACTTCTCGCACGGCATGTCGCGCACCGAGGTGGTTTGCAGCCGCTGTGACGCGCATCTGGGACACGTCTTCCCGGACGGTCCAGCGCCCACCGGTTTGCGCTACTGCATCAACTCGGCAGCGCTGGATTTCGACGAGGCGGACGACGCTTAGCCGTTAGCTCTCAGGACGTTGTTCCCCACATGGGCACCGAGCTCGGAGCATGCGGCGGGCGGGCCACGACGATCCGGCTGCTGGCGACGGGCTGCTTCCCCCCTCGTTCGGCCGCGCGGAAGTTTCGGCGGACAGCGGGCTGTCCGACCTCGAGCTCGAGTCCGCTCAGTCGACCCTGAGGGCATCGGTCGGATTGACCCGTGCCGCCCGTCGCGCCGGCAGATAGCTGGCGGCAGCGGCAGCCACCAGCAACGCCGCGATCACCGACAAATACGGTGTCGGGTCGTCGATGTTGACGCCGTAGAGAATGCCCTCGAGGGCCTGGGCAAAGGCGACCGCCGCAATCAAACCGACCCCGGCACCGATCCCCGCGAGCTTCAGCGCGTCCGCCACCACGCGCGCGAGCATGCGGCCGGGCGGTGCCCCCAGCGCGATGCGCACACCGATCTCTCGCGTGCGTCGGCCGACCGTGTAGGCGATCACGCCGTAGATCCCGCACAACGCGAGCACCAGGGCAATGAGGCCGAAGGCGGTGAAGGAGTCGCCGAGGACGCGCTGTGGCCAGGTCGTGTACGCGCGCCGCTGCGCCATCGTCATGATGTCGTACGGGGCCAACGTCGGGTCGACCTGCGCCAGCTCGCGGCGTACCGCGGCAGTGAGCGCCGCGGGTTCGCCCGCTGTGCGAATCAGCAGCGCCATGCCGCGCCCGGCATTGCGCGCGTAGGGGATGTGCACCTGCAGTCGCGTCGAGGGTCCGTCTTCGCCGAACTCCTCGTATTGAAGGTCGGGAACGACGCCGATCACACGCCAGGTACCCATCTCGGGCATCACCAGATCGGAGCCGACGGCATCACGGCCCGGCCACAGGAGCTCGGCGAGGCTCGCCCCGACAACAACCACGTTGCTTTCCCCGTCGACAGCTTCGGACCGTCGGATCGTACGCCCGGCGAGCGGCTCGATCCCGAGGGTCTCGAACAGACCGTCCATTGACGTGACGGCGGTGACGAAGGGTCGGATCGCGAGGCGGCGGTTGCCCTCCTCGAGGGCGCGATCGATCCGGCGTCGC
>CBDUAS010000577.1:0-2441 GCA_965365185.1 uncultured bacterium
TCGATACCGGCAGCACCACCGCCAGGACCAGCGCCACCGTGATGGGAAGTCGGCAAAGAAACAGGTACTGGAAGAAATAGAGGCGACGCTGCAGATAGACCGCGTAGCACCCCAGCGCAACACCAGCGAGTACAACGAGCGTGGGCGTGCTCATGGCCGGTGATATTGACGCGATAGTGCGCGCCTGGTCAACGTGAACGCGCCCGCGTCGTGGGGACGATCTTCACGCTCGTGTCTCACGGGAGCGTGGCGCCGATATAGTCGCCGCGTAGCTCGCGCCCTGGTCGGCGGCGGGTGCAGCCCCAAGGGACGGTCTAGCGGCGCGAACTCAGCTCTTCGTAAACGAAGCCCACCCAGCCGGCCGCCGACTCGCCGCCGCCGGTCGGATCCGCGGCGATGACCTCCTCCAGGGTCTTGCCCTCGGCGATCAGCGCGACAACGCGATCGCGGATGGCGCCGAGCCTTTCGCCGAAAGCGATCACGTCCTCCTTGCTCGAAACTTCTCCGTGGCCGGGGATGAACCTGGTTTCGTCATCGGCCATCCCGGCGATGCGCTCGACGGCGGCAATGATGCCGTTGATCGATCCGCCGGAAGGTTGGTCGATAAAGGGTGGAAAGTAGCGAACGAATACGTCGCCGGTGTGAACGACGTTGGCCTCACGGAACCAGATGATCGCATCGCCATCGGTGTGGGCGCCGGGCGCGTGGAAGACGTCGATCGTCTGGCCGTTGTAGTGAAAGCGCAGGGACTCGGTGAAGGTGATCTTGGGCAGGCCCTCGGCGGAGTACGCCTCCTGCAGGTAGTCGAAAGCCTCCAGCACCTGGTCGGTCGCCATGCGGGCGCGGCTGTTCTCGTGCGCCACGATGATCGCGCCCTCGCCGCCGAAGTTCTCGTTGCCGTCGGTGTGGTCGTAGTGATAGTGCGAGTTGATGACGAACTGCACGGGCTCATCGGTGATCTCGGCAATCGCCGCCTTGATCTTGTCCGTCAGGGGCGCGAACTGATCGTCGATGATGAATACGCCGTCGTCGCCCACGGAAACTCCGATGTTGCCGCCCTCGCCGACGAGCATGTAGATCGAGTCGCTGACCTGAACGGTCTGGATCTCGACAGCGTCGAAATCCTGGGCCGCCACCGCGCCGGGAACAGAAAGGGACAGGACCATGAAGAAAGCGGCGAACATTCGCATTACCACCTCGGAGGTTGATCTCGGATTCGGAGAATCGGCCGCGAGGAGGGACAGCCTCATCGTGGCGTCGCGCCCGGGAATCCGCCGATCTTACCGATCGTCACGATTCCCGCAAGGGAGCCACCGGCGACTGTCGCAGCAGGGAAGCCGCAGCCGGCTGTCGGATCACTGGCGACCTTTCGAGCTTGCCCCCCGAGCTCGCCGTCGTTCTCATGCCGGCGACGTCGCCGACCGTTGGCGCCGTTGCTTCGCGCCAACGCCCGCGGTTAGTGTCCTGTGTCACTCCCCACGACCCGGAGCGGAGAAGCGATGAGATCGGCCCGGCACGCCGTCGTGATGGTCCTCTGCGTCGTCACCTGCACGTTGTCGCTGCCGTTACCCGCCGGCGCCCAGGATGGATTCGCGGGGCTTTGCCCGCTGTTCCTGCAGCAGGAGCAAACAGAGCTGGAGGACCTCGAGCTGGCCGTTCAGCTCGACGAAATCCGGCTGGGGGTCGCCGAAGAGATCTTCGCGCTGCTCGATGGGTTGTGGCAGAACGACCTGGTGGAGCGCCTTCCCTACCTCGGCGGCAAGCATCGGCGCGACGTCGCCGCGCTCTCCCTGGATCGGACCCGACGGCAACGGGCTCGCCAGCAGGCCGTCATCGACCAATACCGGCTGGTGTGCTCCGCGCCCTCATCGGGCACGCAGAGCGCCGACGATCGTCAGGCGCTCGAGCGAGCCCGTGAGCGCTATCTCGATGCCGACTGCGCGGTGCGCGAGCTCGACGTGGCGGCTTTCGAGGTCGATCTGGCATACCACCAGGAGGTGCTCGAAAGCGCTCGCGACCTGCGCCGGAGCGACATCGCATCGCGGCAGCAGGTGCTGTTCGCCGAGCAGGACATGCAAACGACGCTTGACGAGCTCGAGCAAGCCAGGCAACGGACGGCACGGTGCCGTCAATAGGCGAGTGTCGGCCCAGCCCCTGGAGCCCGCTTGTGATGCTGGATGGTCGCCCGCCCGCTCAACCGCGGTCGGCGGCAGGGACCCGGGTCGTACAAACAGACCTGTTGAACCGGTAAAGAGCGAACTCCTCGTTCTCCCACGCCAGGTCGAAAGATCCCGGGCGTTGCGCCACCGCCGCCTGCAACGATGGATGCCCGGGCTCCTCCGTTCCGAAGTCTCCCGTGATCGCGAGGGTGATTCCCTTGTCGCAGAACTCGTCCACGATCTCGTCAGGAGAGCCCACGAACAGGCCGATCGCGGCTGCGT
>CBDUAS010000578.1:0-2432 GCA_965365185.1 uncultured bacterium
GCAGCACCGCCTCGATCTGTTTTAGGGCCCGGATGCCGCTTCAGGGCCCGGCTGCCGGGTCGCGTGTCCAACCGGAAGGGAGAGCCTGCCCTCCCTCTGGTCTCGATCGACCGGTCTCGATCGACGAAAACTCACGCGCCCGGCCGCGACTCGCGAGCCGCGCGCGGAGCGCGGCGATCGAACAGACGTCGGCTCACCACCAGGCGGTCTTCCTCGGACCGGCGCTTGCGATAGCCGAGCAGGTGAAACACCTCGAGGGCGAACCATCGTGCCAACTGGGTATCGATGATCAGCGTGGCGTCGCGATCCGGATGACGCCGCACGCCCGGCAACCAATGGAGAACGCGGTCGAGTCCCAACCGACGCAGCACGGCGGATAGGCGTAGCCAGAAGGCATTGACGTCCCGGGCGATGAAGAAACCGTCGCTCCCCAGCCCCTGATACAGGGGCAGGAGAATGCGTCCACCCTGCACGGCATGAACCTCCCCGCGATGGTCATGGGCGAGGAGCTGCCCCGAACGGATGTGCTGGAAATTCGTGAAGCCCTGCTCCATCTCGAACCCGTCCGTCGGCACGATGGGGTGTCGGTGCCGCACCTCCATGAACCCTTCGAGACTGCCCGAGGCGCGCCGCAACCGCCGACGATGCTCGTCGATATCCGGCACGGCCGATTCCCCCAGCAACCCCGCACGCACCAGGGCGAGCCAGACGACCGCCTCGTGGTGATCGACGGAGCTCTCGGCGCGGTGCTGGCCTCCTTCCACGCCCACGGTCACGTGCCCCAGGTTATTGACGTACTCCAGCAGCGACCCGTCGATCTGCTCCTCCAGACCGAGGATGATCGGCACGCAGAACGCCTCGGCGAATCGCCGGTTGCGCAGCGTGTCGCCGATGCAAACGAACGGCTGCCCGTCGGCGGAGCTGGTATGCAGATCGAGGAAGTAGACCTCGCCGCGGCCACGGTCGAACAGGTCGTGAAGGGTGTCGAGCAGCTCCCGCAGCTCGAAATCTTCGTGCTGCAGCTCATCGAGCGCCGACTCCCTCGCCCGGCGGATGTTGTCCGGAAGCCAGTGGCGATTCAAGTCGTGCGCCACGTATCGCTTTTCGGCAACCATGGCGCCGAGGTTGCCGGCGAGGCCGACGAACTCACCGCGCAGCGGCGGCTTGCGTTCCTCCACCGATCGCATGACGCGCTGCAACGCCAGCACCCCGGAGGGCTCGTCGCCGTGTAACGAGCCGGTGCACACCAGCGTCGGTCCCGGCTCTGCGCCCCTCCATGCGCCGATCACGCGCTGCCGGCTCGCAGCCAGCTCGCCGGGCTTCATGACGTGCGGGGGTTGTCCTGTAGGCGACGTCAGCAGCACGCTCACCTCTGGAACAAGGCTGAGGACCCACGGCGGCGTGCCAGCAGAGGCCGGCACGTGCGGGAACCGCTCGCGGGCGAGAAACGAGGCTACCCACGCAATGATAGCCGAGACAGGCGATTTGCGCGCGGCACGTGTCTATAATGCGGCGCTGGCTTCCCTTCGTGAACCGACCATGCGAAACCGGAGTTTGTCCGATGTCCGAAAACCCGTATCGACAGCCCCTCGCCCTGCCGCGCATCATGGCCGGCACCGCGTTCCTCGTCGTGACCGTTGCCACAATGGCGATCGCAGCCGGCGCCTCTCCCGCGGCGCCGCAGCAGGCACCGCTTCCGGCCTCGGGAGAGGCAGCCATGGACCGGCTCAACGCCTCGCCACGGCATACCGAGTGGGCCGAGATCGTCTCGCAGGGCGACCGCATCGACGCCTACGTCGTTTACCCGGAGCGAGCCGACAACGCCCCCGTCGTTGTCGTCATCCACGAGATCTACGGGCTCAGCGACTGGGTGCGGGCGGTGGCGGACCAACTCGCGGCCGAGGGCTTCATTGCCATCGCACCGGACATGCTCTCGGGCAAAGGCCCCGACGGCACCGGCTCGGCGGCACTCGACCGCCAGGGGGCAGTCGACCTCATGCGGACGCTGGACCGCGGCGAAGTCAACCGTCGCATCGACATGGCGGTGGCGTACGCCACCTCGCTGCCGGCGGCCACAGAGCGCTTCGGGATCATCGGATTCTGCTGGGGCGGCTCGACCAGCTTCGCCTACGCCAGCGCACGCGAGGATCTCGGCGCCGCGGTCGTTTATTACGGATCTTCCCCGGACGCCGCCGCGCTGCAGACCATCCAGGCTCCGGTGATGGGCTTCTACGGCGGTGACGACCAGCGCGTAAACGCCACCATCGATCCGGCAAAGGCCGAGATGGACCGCCTCGGCAAGCGCTACGAGCCCAACATCTACGCCGGCGCCGGGCACGGCTTCCTGCGGGCACAGGCGGACCGCGACGGCGCCAACATGGCGGCCGCGGAACAGGCGTGGCCGGCAACGGTCGCGTTCCTCGAGGCCGAGC
>CBDUAS010000579.1:0-2424 GCA_965365185.1 uncultured bacterium
GTGTGGATCGCCACCCGGCGGGCCACCCGCCTGAAGTTGGTTTCCGGCGCAACGCCGATCAGCAAGCCTCGTTCCACCTGTTCGCGACCGAACAACGCCATGCTGGGCAACCGCCGCGCGTTGATGCCGTCGATCAGCGCATCGGTCTCGCTCTCCGGCATGTTCAGCAAGGCGCTCACCATGACCGCATCGACATCCGCTTCGATGGCCGCGATAGCCGGTTCGGCAAGATCGCTCACGGGAACGATCTGAAAGCCCACCTCGTAGCTGTCGGCGGTGCGTTGAACGTTGTCGACGATGGCCCGGGAGGCGGCGAGCAGGCGGGCATCCACCAGGACCGCCACCTTTTCGAACGGGGAAATCTCGTAAAACTCCTCCAGATCCCGGCTCGCCTCCCAGGGCGACGTCAGGTAGCTGAGGTTCTCGACACCGCTTGCCAGTCGCCCCGAGGGCATCTCGCGGGTCGGGGCGCCCTGGAACACGTAGTCGATCACGAACGGGGCGATGACCGGCTTCGGCAAATCGCGCCGCAGAATCGCCTCGTTGGATCCCAGCACTCCCATGGTGAAAACAATGTCCACCTCGGGGTCGGCCAGCAAGCGGTCGAAGTCACGGCGCACGCCCTCCACTGTCCAGTCGGAGATCAGGCGTTTCTCGTCCGCAAACCGAACGTCGAAATCGAGCCGCGTCAGCTCCATCACCTCGTTGCTGACGAGCTCGGTGATCTCGTCGTTGCGCACCCAGGGGCCGTCGATGACGACGCCCACGGTGATTGCCGGCAAGCTGTCGTTCGGTTGCTGCTCTTGTGCAGCAGACGCATCAGCCGCCGCGAAAGACACGATGAGCGCCAGAAACAAGAGAGCTCGGGTGCGCATCCGCCCATGTTGGTACCCGCTTGCGCCGGAGTCAACGAAGCGGCCGTGGCGTGTATTGTCTGCACCGGACCGGAGGGGCGCAGTACCATTCGGCCCATCGCGAAGCGCACTGCAATCCACCGTCGCCGAATCATGCGATCAGCAACGCCTCTTTGTCTGGTCATCTTCTTGCTGGCCGCCGGCCACACGCCACGCGGCCGGCCGCAGGGCGGCGCCTTCGTCGTTGCCGGGGTGACCCTCATCGACGGCATCGCGGCCTCCGCCCGCCCCGGCATGTCGGTGCTCATCGAAGATGGCCGCATTTCGCGCCTCGCCCGCGCCGCGGAGCTGGAGACGCCGGCGGGCGCCACGGTCATCGACGGCCGCGGCCAGTTCCTCATCCCCGGCCTCTGGGACGCCCATGCGCACCTGTCCTACTGGGGCGAGGACGCGCTCGGGCTCCTCGTGGATGCGGGGATCACGAGCATTCGCGAGCTGGGGGGCGATCCGGATGAGATCGGCGACTGGAAATCGGAGATCGAGACGGGTGAGCGCGTCGGTCCCGCCATGATCTGGTGCGGTCCGTTTCTCGAAGGCCCGGATGGTGGCGACGAGTACCGTTTCAAGCTTTTCGATGAGACCGAGGCCCGCTACGCGGCGCGCGCCCTGCAGGCCCTCGGCGTCGACTTCCTCAAGATCCAGCCGGCCATCGATCCGGCCCTGGTCTCGGTGCTCGTCGACGAGGCCTCCGACCTCGGACTCACCGTCGTCGGGCACCTGCCGCAGGGCATCGGCGCCGCCGAGGGCGCCGCCCTCGGGCTCCGCAGCATCGAGCACATGAGCCCTTACCTGGGGCTCACCGACAGCGAGTTGGACGCGGCCATTGCGGCGTACCTGGAGCACGGCACCTGGATGTCGCCGGCCCTCTACAGCATGGTGGCGCCGATCGAGGCGCGCGGTGAGGATCCGCTGCAGTCGGATCGCATCCGGCGTGCATACGAGATCGTGCGCCGCTTTCATGAGGCCGGCGTCCCCATTTTGGTGGGCTCCAACTTCGCCTACCGCGACTGGCCGCAGAAGCCCGGCTCGGGGCTTCACGGCGAGATGCGCGTGCTGGTGGAAGCCGGAATTCCCGCAGCGGAGGTGATCCGCATCAGCACCTTCGGGGCGGCGGAATTCGCCGGCGCTGCCGATCAGCGGGGCGGAATCCGCGAAGGAATGTTCGCCGACCTGGTGCTGTTGGCCGGCGATCCGCTCGCCGACATCCGCAACACCGAGCGCATCGCCGGCGTGTTCCTGCGCGGCTCCTGGCGACCCCGTTAGTCGCGGCTGCGCAACCCCGTCGGCGGGACGGCTTCGAGCATCCTGAGTCAAAGGACCGCGGACTTGTGTTCCGGGACGCCCCCATGAAATGTCGCGGACTCGTGCCTCAGGACACTCGTGGACTGTAACGGAAGACCCGTTACTGTCCCCTAGAACCTCGCCTGAGCACCGAACGTGAGTCCGCCCCAGGCGGCGTCCAGAGCGAGCTCCTGGTCGTCCAACTCGAACACCAGCCGGTAGCGGCGGG
>CBDUAS010000580.1:0-2412 GCA_965365185.1 uncultured bacterium
AGCCCGGGTTCATCGACGTGCTCGCGGCCCGCTGTCGCGAAGCCTTCGCGGAGGCCGGCGGCGAGCCCCAACACCTGCTGCTTTCGTACCACGGCATTCCGCGCCGCTACGACCGGCGCGAGAATCGTCGCTACAGCGCCGACTGCCAAGCGACAACGGCGGCACTCCTGGCCGCCCTGGATTGGGATCCGCGCCGGGCGGATCACTGCTACCAGTCGAAGTTCGGCCCCGAGCCCTGGCTGAAGCCGGCGACGGCAACCGTCATCGGCAAGCTGCCGGCCAGGGGTGTGCGCAGCGTCGGCGTGGTCACGCCGGGTTTTCTCACCGACGGTCTCGAGACCATCGAGGAGATCGGCATTCAGGGCGCCGAGGCGTTTGCCGAGGCAGGCGGCGATCTGTATGTCCGCGTGCCGGGCACCGAAGCACATCCGGCGTTTCTGCGGGCCATGGTGCGGTGCGCGTTTCCCGAGCTCGATCCGGTGCCTGCGTCGTCATGACAGCTCGATGACAACTCCCGTAGGGCCGGGCCACCGCAGCTCGACGATGGATCCCGACGATAAATCTCCTAGGTGGCGCTTGCCATGACAGCTTGGTGACAACTTCCGGCGGGCCCTTCCTGTAAAATCAGGTCATTGCGCGGGCAGCTCTCGAATGCGACCCGCGCGGCGCGCCAATTCCCCTGGCGCGCTCTCACGACAGCCCCGACAACCTCCCGGGAAGCCATGGATCGCATCGGTCTGACGAGCGTTAGCTGGCGGCGGCAGGGGACGGACGCGGTCGCCCGCTTCACCGTGCCGAGCCACGAGCGGCCGCGCGTGTTGCCCCGCATCGCCCGGATCGCCGGTCTGGAGGAGCTCGTATACCTCGCTACGTGTAACCGCGTCGAGGTCATCTACGTGGGCGACGGCAGACGCCCGGTGGGCGGCTATCGGCCTCGCATCTACGAAGCCATAACAGGACGCAAGCCGGCCCTTGGCGAGGCCGAGCGTGCCTTCACCGCGTGGGTTGGGGAAGGTGCCGTCGAACATGTCTTCGACGTCGCCGCCGGGCTCGACTCGGCGATGGTGGGAGAGACCGAGATCCGGGGCCAGATACGCGACGCACTGGAGCTGTCGCGTTCGCTGGGGCTCGTGGGGCCGCGACTGGAGTGGCTGTTCGACGAGGCGGCAAAGACTGCTCGTCGAGTCCACGGAAGCACGGAGATCGGACAGGGCAAGGTGTCGCTGGCCGAGATTGCCATCGCCCACGCCCGCGAGCGCCTTGCCGAGACGCCCTCGGCCCTCGGCCTCGTCGGCGTCTCGCCGATGACGGAGCGGTGTGCCGAGAAGCTCGCGCGCGACGGCGTCGACATCGTGGTGTTCAACCGAAGCCTGGAGCACGCAGAAGAGCTGGCAGCGAGCGTCAAGGGCGTGGCGCGTTCGCTGGCCGAGTTCGGCGCCGGCTCGGAGGCCCTGGAGGTCGTGGTTTGCGCCACCGGGTCACCGGATCCGGTCCTCTCCCGCGCCGATCTGGAGCGTTTCGCCGCGCGCACTCCGTCGCGGCGGCCGCCGCTGATTATCGACATGGCGAACCCCCCCGACGTCGACCCTGTCGACGCCGCTGCCGCCGGAATCGAGCTTCTGGGAATCAGAGAGATCGTCGGCGAGGCGCGCGAGCACCGCGAGCTCCGCGCCGACGAGAGCGAGCGCGCTCGTCGGATCGTCGACGAATCGCTCGCCCGGGTGCGCGAACACCTTGCCGACAAGGCGTTGTCGCCGCTGCTCGTGTCGATACAACGGAAGTACGAGCAGACCACGGATACTGCCCTCGAGCGCCTCTTCCGGAAGGACCTCACGACACTGAGCGAGGACGACCGCGAGACGGTGCGCCGCTGGGCCCGGGTGTTGTCGCGGCGACTGGCACACGTTCCGCTGGTCGGTATGCGGGCGATCGCCCGGGAAAAGGGGCTGAGCGCGGCCGAGGCGTTCCTCGCCGACGCCGACGAGCACCTGTACCGCGAGCTCGAGGAACGGATGGCCGAAACCGATGACCCCTCCCTGCCGACGGGGGAGGGAGACCCCGAGCTCGAGGACGAGGTGGCGCGCCTGTGAAGATCCGCGTCGGATCGCGTGGTTCCGCTCTCGCACGGGCGCAGACCAACGGCGTCACCGCGGCGCTGCAGGCACGCGGACACGATCCCGAGGTCGTCATCATCCAGACTGCCGGAGACCGCGACCGTGCATCCAGATTCGCCGACATCGGCGCGCCGGGCGTGTTCGTCCGGGAGATCGAATCGGCACTGCTGAACCGCGAAATCGACGTTGCGGTGCACAGCTACAAGGACCTGCCATCGCGGAACCCGGACGGCCTCGTCGTGGCGGCGGTGCCCGAGCGCCTCGACCCGGCGGATCTGCTGGTGGCGGTACCGGAGGC
>CBDUAS010000581.1:0-2398 GCA_965365185.1 uncultured bacterium
ACGCAGCCGCCGAGATTGCAGTCGCCGAGGCGACCGCGTCTCTATCTGACCACGAGGACTTCAGCGGCATTTACCTGGTGGCGTTCGACGAGGAGCTTTTGCGGGTGCTCGTCGATGCTGTCGCCCGGCGGCCGTGTAGCTAGCAGTACCTACACAACTGGAGACTGCGGCGCGTGGATGCCAAGATCCACTCGCAGGCTTTCCATCCGACAACGAAGAAGTGACCGATGAAAGCTATTTGGAACGGACAGGTGCTGGCCGAGAGCGACGATACGGTGATCGTCGAGGGCAACCACTACTTCCCCGCCGATACGTTGAACGAGCGGTATTTCACTCCCAGCGACCACACTTCGATCTGCCCGTGGAAGGGAACTGCTTCCTACTACAACGTTGTTGTCGAAGGGCAAGAGAACACCAACGCCGCGTGGTACTACGAGAATCCGAGCGCCGCGGCGGCCGAGATCAAGGGCCGCGTGGCCTTTTGGAACGGCGTTTCGGTAACACCGTGAACGGAGTCGACATGAGCGACAAGAAGATCATTGCAGTGATCGGGGCCACCGGCGCCCAGGGGGGCGGCCTGGTGCAGGCCATTCTCGCGGACAGCGGTGCTGGCTTCGCTGCTCGCGCCATCACCCGAGACGCCGAGTCGGACAAAGCGCGGGCGCTCGTCGAAGCGGGCGCCGAGGTGGTGGCCGCCGATCTCGACGACGTCGACAGTCTGGAGCGGGCGTTCGATGGCGCCTGGGGAGCGTTTTGCGTCACCAATTTCTGGGAGCACTTCAGCCCGGAAAAGGAGCTGCAGCAGGCGCGGAACCTGGCGGCGGCGGCCAAGGCCGCCAGCGTGCACCATGTCATCTGGTCGACGCTGGAGGATACCCGCCGGTGGGTGTCTCTCGATGACGATCGCATGCCGACGTTGATGGACGCATACAAGGTGCCGCACTTCGACGCCAAGGGAGAGGCCGATCAGGTGTTTCGGGACGCCGGCGTGCCGACCACGTTCTTGTTGACCAGCTTCTATTGGGACAACTTCATCTACTTCGGCTCCGGCCCGCAGAAGGGGCCGGACGGGTCGTATGCCGTCACCTTTCCGATGGGAGACAAGAAGCTTCCCGGCATCGCCGCCGAGGACATCGGCAAGTGCGCTTACGGCATCTTGAAAGCGGGTGATGAGTTCATCGGCAAGACCGTCGGCATCGCCGGCGAGCACCTCACGGGTGCCGAGATCGCGGCAGCCCTCAGCGACGCCTTGGGCGTCGAGGTGGGCTACAACGACGTGCCGCCCGAAGTCTACCGGAGCTTCGATTTCCCCGGCGCCGATGACCTCGGCAACATGTTCCAGTTCAAGCGCGATTTCAACGAGGACTTCGTCACGGCCCGCGACGTCGAGCAGGCGCGAGCTCTGAACCCGGAACTGCAGGATCTCGAGAAGTGGCTCTCCCGGTACAAGGAACGCATCCCGCTGGAGTGAGGCGGCCAAGTCGAACGTGACGGATTCCCCGCTCGCAGGAAGCGCCGCGACGGAAACGCACAAGCAGGTCGAGGTGGTGGCGCGGAAAGGGATGCGTCTCACCGTTATCGCCCTGCTTGTCAGCGTGGTGCTGGCAGCGGGGAAGATCCTCGCCGGGTTCGTCGGCTCTTCGTACGCGTTGGTTGCCGACGGCGTCGAGTCGATACTCGATATCTTCGGCGCGCTGGTGGTGCTCGGCGGGCTTCATCTCAGTGCCGTACCACCTTCGCGCCGCTTCCCTTACGGCGTCGGCAAGGCGGAGCCCCTCGGTGCCTTGGCGGTCGCCAGCCTGCTCTTGATGGCGGCGGTAGGCATCGCGGTGCAGGCGGTGCGCGAGATTCTCACGCCGCATGCCGCACCGGCTTCGTTCACCCTCGTGGTTCTGGTGGCGGTCATCGTCACCAAGGAAGTCCTGTTCCGCACACTGTTCGCGGGTGCCGAGATCGTGGGCAGCCGAGCGCTGGAGACCGACGCCTGGCACCATCGCTCGGACGCTCTGACGTCTCTCGCGGCCTTCGCCGGCATTTCGATCGCGCTGGTCATGGGCGAAGGGTACGAATCAGCCGATGACTGGGCGGCACTGGCGGCGTGCACCGTCATCGCTTACAACGGCGTGCGGCTATTCCGCGGTGCCTTGGCGGATATCCTCGATGTGGTGGCGCCGGAGGATGTGCTCGAGCGCGTCCGTGGGTTGGCGGCAGCGGTCGACGGCGTCGTCGGCATCGACGTGTGTCGTGTTCGACGCAGTGGTCTGGTCTTCCTCATCGACATCCATGTGGAGGTCGACGGCGAGATGTCGGTGCGGCAGGGACACCACGTGGCGCACAGAGTCAAGGACGCCCTGCTGCAGTCGGAGTTGCCGGTACTCGACGCGCTCGTCCATATCGA
>CBDUAS010000582.1:0-2388 GCA_965365185.1 uncultured bacterium
GGCAGAGGCGCCATTCCTCACAAGCTGCCGGCCGACGGTCAATCCTCCGCAAGCAGAACGTCGCTCACGAACAGGACCTCTGCGAAGGTCCGGTCAAGCGACGGGCTGTGAAAATCCTTCATCGGCATCGCGTCCGCATAGCGGACCCGGGCGCCGACCGGGATATCCCGCCTGGGGATGGCAAGCCAGGTCTCTTGGCCGTCATTCGTCACACGCAAATAGGTGTAGTTGCCGGCGGCAAGCGCCTCGCTGACCTGGCCGACGTTCGGACGATCGGCCGGGGCGGCAGGGATCGGAGAATGGCCGGGGGGGAGCGTCGAAACGGCAGGGTGGTCGGGTGGGACCGTCGCCGCCGTTGCAAGCGTACGCAACGGCGCCGGCGATGACGACGAGAGCGAGCAGACGCAGGACGCTGACTGCTTTTCGGGGGGAATGCGAAGTACGCATCGGGCTCACCTGGTCACAGGGCCGGAAGGCCGTTTCCGAGATTGTCTGACTTCTTGTCCTCGCTGATTCCCAGGCTGGCAAACCGACTGGTAACACGTGAGCGCGTTCGAAGCCAGCAGATCGCGGAGGCGGCTGCCTGTTGATGCTCGTCGCTGGCGTCCGCTGGCAACGAGTACCTCTGTCCGGCCGGTTGCCGACGCCGTGATCTGATGCCGGGGCGGCGTCGGCGCGGCCGCGGAGGCTGCTTCGGCACGATCTCGTGCGACTCCACGGCAAGCGGCGCGGACCACGACGAGGTATCCTCGTGCGGCCGTGTCGCGGTCGCGGAACCTCGGCGGTTCGCCCCCGAGGGGGCGAGTCGCGGCACAGTGGTGGCCCCACGGCAACGCGCCGGCGCTCCGCAGCCGCCCGGCGAC
Source organism: uncultured bacterium (assembly GCA_965365185.1). Lineage (GTDB taxonomy): Bacteria > Acidobacteriota > UBA890 > UBA890 > UBA890 > CBDCGW01. Next base: position 864 of record CBDUAS010000582.1, read on the forward strand.
GCGCCAAGACTCCCAAGCGTTCCCGGCGACGGAACGTGTGAGCTAGAGGAAGACGAATGGCCAGCGTGCAAGCAGGTATCTTTCGTGCCTACGACATCCGCGGCGTCGTGGGAGAGGATCTCACCACCGATGTGGCGACGCTGGTGGGACGGGCGTTCGGGACCACCATCATCCGCAACGGTGGAGCGCGTGTCCTGGTGGGACGCGACGGTCGGCTATCGGGCCCGGAGCTCTCCGCGGCGCTCATCGACGGGATTCGCGCGACCGGATGCAACGTCATCGAGGTCGGCATGGGCCCGACGCCGATGTTCTACTTCGGGCTGCACGAGCTCGCTGCCGACGGCGGCATCCAGGTCACCGGGTCGCACAACCCGCCCGAGTACAACGGCTTCAAGACCTGCGTGGGCACGCAAACGATCTACGGCGAGGCGATCCAGGAGCTGCGCGTCCTGATCGAGGCGGACGACTTCGAATCCGGCGAGGGTTCCTACGAAACGGCCGATTTGACCTCCGCCTACAAGGCCATGATCCTGGATCGCATCACCCTGGCGAGGCCGATGAAGATCGCCGTGGATTCGGGCAACGGGGTCGCCGGCCCGATTGCGCCGGGAATCTACCGCCAGCTCGGCTGTGAGGTGGTGGAGATGTACTCGGAGGTGGACGGCAACTTCCCCAACCATCACCCCGACCCGACGCTCGAAGAAGCGGTGGTGGACCTGCAGCGGAAGGTGACCGGCGAGGGGCTCGACCTCGGGCTCGGGTTCGATGGTGACGCGGATCGCGTCGGCATCATCGACGAAAACGGGGAGATCGTCTGGGGAGACCGCCTCACGGTGCTGCTTGCCCGCGACCTGCTCACGCGGCGTCCGGGCGCCGCGGTAATCTTCGACGTCAAGTGCTCGCAACAGCTCCACGACGACATCGCCCGGCATGGCGGCGTACCGATCATGTGGAAGACGGGTCACTCGCTGATCAAGGGCAAGATGAAGGAAGAGGGAGCGTTGCTGGCAGGCGAGATGAGCGGCCACCTGTTTTTTTCCGAGAACTTCTTCGGCCACGACGACGCCATCTACGCCGGTGCCAAGTTGTTGGAGATCGCCTCCCGGAGCGCGGGCAGCTTCTCGCAGATGCTCGCCGATCTTCCGGAGACCTTCTCGACCCCGGAAATCCGCTACGCTTCTACCGAGGAGGCGAAGTTCGCCGTGTGCGAGCGCCTCAAGAACGAGCTGGCGGCCGAGTTCGAGGTCATCGACATCGACGGCGTGCGTGCGGTCTTCGACGGCGGCTGGGGGTTGGCGCGGCCGTCGAATACCGGCCCGATCATCGTGCTGCGCTTCGAGGCAGAAAGCCCCGAGCGGCTGGAGGAGATCCGAACGCTCTTCTTCGACCGGATCGGCCGCATCGAGGAGGAGCTCGGCGCGGCGGCACAGGAACAAGCTCGGTGACCGGGACCCCGACGCCGGAAAACGACCCGGCGCTGCCCGCCGGCACCATCTGGGGCACCGAGGCCCAGTGGCGCGACTAC
>CBDUAS010000583.1:0-2265 GCA_965365185.1 uncultured bacterium
TCCCAAGCTTGATCCGTTCATTCCGATCATCGACCAGATCCTGGAGGACGACAAAGGCCGGATGAAGAAGCAGCGCCACACGGCCAAGCGGATCCATCAGCGGCTCCGGGACGAGCACGGGTTCACCGGCGGCATCACCATCGTGACCGATTACGTGCGGGAGAAGAAGCGGCGGTCGCGGCTCCTTCGGTGGAAGACGCGAAGATGGTGCTCCCGTTCAGCGCCTCATCGAAGATTCTTACTTCGTAATCGCGCTCGTGATCAGCGCCGAAATGGGCGCGCACGAGCTCCGGCAGGAAGCGGTCGACGAGTGCCTCGCGCTGCAACAGGACGACGGCCCAGCTCTTCGACTCGAGCTGCGTCTGCGCGACGACGAACGCTGCTCCCTCTTCGCCCGCAGGAGCCGTGAAGCTGTCGGACTCATGGAAGCGCCGGCCTTCATGGCCGTCCGCAGACTCGATCAGTGCCCCGCGCAGCTCCTCGAGCCAAGTCGGCCAATCCTCGGTTGGCTGGAATCGTCCTTCCTGAAGAGAGATCTCGGCGATGCTCAAGCGGTCGCCGGGCGCCCCGCCGGGTCCGGCCCGCGGGGTCTCTCTGACCCAGTAAGCCTCGGCGACGATCTCGGGGACGTCGAACGACTCGGCCCACTCCCCGTAGTCCTGGGCAATCTCCTCGCCCGGGTTGCGGCTGGCACGAACGTGGAAGGCGTACCACAGGCGTTCGAGTTGGCCGTCGAGATCGCGGGCGAAGCGTTCGGTCGAAGACCGCAATGCGCGTTCCATCTGCTGGCGCTGGAAGCCGCTGAGCTCCGCTATCCAGCCGTACTGCAGCCCCGTGAGCGCCGCCAGCAGCACCACGATCAGCCCCAACAGGCCGGTTGCCCGGGTTGGCTTTGAAAGGCCCATATGATTGACAGGAAAGTGCTCGAGAAATGTCGTTACAAGCGTAGCAACCGGTCTCGGGCCAAATGTAACGAGAATGCTAAGTGGAGGTTAAATCGACGCAAAAACAGCCTCGCTGGCTCGGATTTCGAGGTTCAGCGCCCCGATCAGGGGTGCATGATCGACGCGGATGACAGCGCGTGCGGTCGCGTGGTGTCCTTTGGAATAGTGCTATCCTGAGCGCTTCTCAGCGTCCTTTTACGCCCTGCGGCCGGCCCGCTTGAGACGAGCCGGGACGACCCATCCGCCATGAAGTTTCCCGCCCCGCCCTCCAATATCTCGTTTCCCGCGACCGAGCGTGAGGTACTGCAGCGCTGGGAGGAGCGGCGTGCGTTCGAGCGCAGCATCGAGCAGCGCCCGGAGAACAGGCGCTACAGCTTTTACGACGGGCCGCCGTTTGCCACCGGCATGCCGCACTACGGACACCTGCTGGTGGGCACGATCAAGGACGTCGTGGCCCGCTACTGGACCATGCGCGGGCGCCGGGTGGAGCGCCGTTTCGGCTGGGATTGTCACGGCCTGCCGATCGAGTTCGAGGTCGAAAAGCAGCTCGGCCTCAACGGCCGCACCGAGATCGAGGAGTACGGGGTCGACAAGTTCAACGAGGCCTGCCGCGCGATCGTCCTGCGCTACGCCAACGAATGGCGCGAGATCGTCACGCGCATGGGCCGCTGGGTCGACTTCGACAACGACTACAAGACCATGGACGTGTCGTTCATGGAGAGCGTCTGGCACGTGTTCAAGACGCTGTGGGAGCGCGGGCTGATCTACGAGGGGTATCGGGTCGTTCCGTACTCCTGGCGCATCGGCGCTCCGCTGTCGAATTTCGAGGCGAACCTCAACTACAAGGACGTTCAGGATCCGTCGATCACCATCAAGTTCGAGCTCGCCGAGCCGCTCGGTGAGATTGCCGGCGCAGTCGGCAATGACGATACGCCGGTGTATGTGCTTGCCTGGACGACGACGCCCTGGACCCTGCCGTCGAACCTGTCCCTGGCCATCGACCCGCACGCTACCTACTTGCTGGTGGAGCAGACCGGCGAGCCCGGGCCCAACGAGGGCGCCCGCGTCGGCGAGCGCTACCTGATCCACGCCGACCGCGTCGACGCCTACTGGCCCGAGCGCCAGGGCATTGCGGTGCTCGCCGAGCTCAGCGGCGCCGCCCTCGAGGGGCGCAAGTACGCGCCTCTGTTTCCGTTCTTCGCCGAGCGGGAGGCGGAGGGGGCGTTCCGCATCCTCGCTGCCGACTTCGTCACCGCGGAGTCGGGCACCGGCGTGGTGCACACGGCTCCGGCTTTCGGCGAGGACGACTTCGAGTTCGGCA
>CBDUAS010000584.1:0-2262 GCA_965365185.1 uncultured bacterium
GCGATGACCACCAACCGCTCGACGTTCGGCGTCGGACGCCAGCGTTTCCAGCGCGCCATGGTCGTGGCCGAGGTCGCCGTCGCCGTGGTGCTGGTCGTCGCCGCCGGCCTGCTCGTACGCAGCTTTGCCGCCCTCACCGACGTCGACCCGGGCATCGACACCGCAGGCTTGCTGGCCTCGCGGGTGACGCTGCCGTTCAGCGTCTACGGGGATGCCGCCGAGACGCAGATCTTCTGGGAGCGGTTGCACGAGGAGCTGAACGCCGTTCCCGGCTTCCACAGCGCGTCGCTGGTCAGGGCGCTGCCGTTGCGCGACGAGACCTTCATGGAGCGATTCCTGCGCGCCGGCGAAACGGAGGAGAGCGTCGAGGCCGCCGGCCACGCCCCCAGTTTCGACTATCAGCTCTCGTTTCCCGGCTACTTCCGCACGGCCGGGATTCCGCTCACCGCCGGCCGGGATTTCACCGACGCTGACCGCGCCGGCACGCCGCGCGTCGCCATCGTCACCGAGAGCCTGGCGCGGCGCTACTTCGCCGACCGCAGCCCCGTGGGCGAGCGCATTCGCATCCTCGCCTCCAACCCGAACGACGTTCCGTTCGAAATCGTCGGCGTGGCCTCAGACACCCGCCACGAGGGACTGGGCAGCGAACCGCCCGTGCAGATCTACGTCCCCTATGCGCAGGCGGCCGAATATCGCGCCGGCCTCACGCGCGCCGCCGCCATCGTGGTGCGCACCGATCTCGATGCGGAACCCGCCGCGCGCGCGTTGCGGGCGACGATCTGGTCGCTCGACCCCGACCTTGCCGTTGCCGATGTCTCCACCGTTGCCGAGCTGATGCGCGAATCCGTCGCCCGGCCGCGCTTCACCACCTTGCTGCTGACGTTGTTCTCCGCCCTGGCGATGGCGCTCGCGTGCATCGGCGTGTACAGCATCGTGGCCTACAGCGTCGCTCGCCGGACGCGCGAGATGGGCATCCGCCTGGCGCTGGGCGCGCAACCCCGTGCCATCGTCGGGCTGGTGCTGCGTCAGGGTGCGGCGCCGGCAGCAGCAGGCATCGTCATCGGCCTGATCGGCGCCATGTTCCTGACGCGCTTCATGACCGATCTGCTCTTCGGTGTGAGCGCGCTGGACTTGACCACGTACGTAACCGTGGCGGCGACACTGACGGGGGCGGCCACCGTCGCCGCCTGGCTGCCGTCACGCCGCGCCACGCAGGGGGACCCTTTGGAGTCGCTGCGCGCCGAGTGAGCTTGAACGCCCCCGACCGCGGGGCTAACGTAAACGCTCCAGCGGTGGGGAACCACCGACCCGCTTCGAGCAGCGTGCCTCAGAAGGCCGACGCTGCGCGGCATCGTGTCAACACCCGACCCGGCGAGACCATGGAACTCGAGACTCTGGAGCTACGCGACCGCCGTTACCGCGCGCAGAAAGCACTCAACCTATTGAAGGGCGACGACCAGGCCGAGGAGCGCAAGGCTCTCGAAGAAGAGATCGCTCACTACCAGGAGATCTGCCCGCACGAGCACACCGAGGAGGTCGAGGGCGAATGGCGGTGCCGGGACTGCGACCTGCAGAAGACGACCGTCGAGCCCGAGCCGGAGCCAGAGCCGGAGTCGGCGGCGGAAGCTGCACCCGAGACCCCGCAGGCGGCCGAGGCGCCGCCGGCCGAGGGCGGTTCCGGCAACTAATCTGCTCCCCGTCTGTGGCCTGTAACTGGGTCATCAGGTCCGCGTGCCCACGACACACCGGTCGAGTATTGTCGACTCCCTCTGGTTGACCGACATCCTGGGCTCTCGACTCCGGCTCGACGGTGTTCCGTACACCATCGTCGGGGTGACGCCGGCCACGTTTGCCGGCAGCATGGGCGGCAACGTGCTGCCGGCGGTGCCGACCGAGGTCTGGATGCCCTACCGCAGCTCGCCGGTGGCCGAGAGTATGCACCTGCGCGGGCTGCGCACTGTTTCGGTGATCGGCAAGCTGGCCGAGGGCGTCTCCCTCGATCGCGCGCGACAGGACGTTGACGCAGCATGGTTCGTTGTCCCGGTATCCCTGGTCTCCGGGCTGCTACTCGGGCTGCTTCCGGCCTTCCACGGCACCGGCGGACGCATCGACGTCTGGCTCAAGTCGGGTGACCGCGGCGGCACCGGCGGCAAGGACAGCCGCTGGCTCCGGCATACCCTGGTCGTGGCACAGATCACCCTGTCGGTGATAGATCGGAAGAGCGTCGGGTAGGGAAAGAGTGTAGATCTCGGTGGTCGCCGT
>CBDUAS010000585.1:0-2236 GCA_965365185.1 uncultured bacterium
CGGGCAGGGCGGCATGGGAGAGGTGTGGCTGGCGGATCACCGGCTGCTGGCCCGGCCGGCAGCGATCAAGATGATGCGGCCGCAAGCCCTCGGGGGCAGCAACGAAAGCGTTGAAGTGCTGGTCGAGCGGTTCAAGCGCGAGGCCCAGGCCACGGCGATGATGCACTCGGAGCACACCATCGATCTGTTCGACTTCGGGATCACCGACGGCGGCATGCTCTACTACGTGATGGAGTTGCTCGAGGGGTTCGACATGGAGCGCCTGGTGGAGGAATGGGGCCCGGTGCGGCCCGAGCGCGCCGTTCATCTTCTCCGGCAGGTCTGTCACTCGCTCGGCGAGGCGCATGAGAGCGGGCTCATCCACCGCGACATCAAGCCGGCCAACCTCTACGTCTGCCGGTATGGCCGCGACCACGATTTCGTCAAGGTCCTGGACTTTGGCCTGGTCAAGGGGGCCGACGGGTCGATGCTCGACGACAGCAAGCTGACAGCCGCCAACATCGCCGGCGGCACGCCCGCCTACATGCCGCCGGAACAAGTCCTGGGTAACCGGCAGGCCGATGCCCGCTCGGACGTCTATGCGCTCGGCTGCGTCGCCTATTGGTTGCTGACGGGGCAGCTCGTGTTCGTCGGCTCCACGCCGATGGAGACCATGGTTCACCACACGCGAACGCCGCCGGTACCGCCGAGCGAGCGGACAGAGGTGGAGGTCCCACCTCGGTTGGAGCAGATCATCCTCTCCTGTCTGGAGAAGGAGCCGGCGGATCGTCCGCAGAGCGTCGACGAGCTCGCGCAGGCGCTGGCATCCGTGCCTCTCGATGCACCGTGGACCAAGGAGCGGGCCCGCGAGTGGTGGGCCGTGCATCGCCCGATATCGGGATCGTAGCCACGCAACGCGCGGGCGAGGGTGCCGCCCACCGCGATCCGGGCATCGAGCACCGCGGCCGAGCCTCGACCTGGCGTTCAGTTCGCCTTCAACGTATCTGCCGGATCCAAACGGGTGGCTCTCCGTGCGGGAACCAGATTCGCGATGAGCGCCACGCCGGCGAGCAAGAGCGGCATCCCGACGAACGTCAACGGATCTGTGGGACTGATCCCGAAGACCAGGTTGCCGAGCAGCCGGCTGATCGCGAACGCCGCGATGAGGCCGACCATCGTGCCGGCGATCAGCAGGCGGACGCCCTGCGAGACGATCAGCCAGCGAACGCTGCCGGCCTCCGCACCCAGCGCCATACGCAGGCCGATCTCCTGCCGGCGCTGGGACACCGTGTATGCCATGACCCCGTAGATTCCGATCGCGGCCATCAGGAGCGCGAAGAACGCGAAGGTGATGAAGAGGGTGAGCAGCGCGTAGTTGCTCGACGCGCTCAAATACTGGGCGCGTTCCATCGTCTGGATGGTGTCGATCGGCTGGTTTGCATCGACCCGCCAGATGGCATCGCGCACGGCGCCGGCCAGCCCGTCTGGATCCGCCGCGCTTCGGGTCACCAGGTACATCGAGCTGCGGGCGTCCTGCGGGTAGGGGACGTAAATGTCCGGGGATCCCTGCTCGGTTTCATTCGCGGCCCGCACGTCGCCGACAATGCCGACGACCTGCAGCCACTCCTGGTCGCCGGCGATTCGGAACCGGCGGCCGATCGGCTCCTGTTCCAACCAGTAGCGGTCGGCAATGGTCTTGCTCAGGATCGCCACGCCGAACGACGAGCGATGGTCCGCTTCGGTGAAGCCACGGCCCCGGACCATCGGGAGGTCGATGAGGTCGAAGTACCCGGACGACACGGCGACGAACCTCCCAGTGGGAGCGGCGCGCCCTTCTGCCTCCTCTCGCCCCTCGATCACCAGCGAGCGCAATGACCCGGATCCCGCCGCGGGGATGACACTGGTGAGCTCCACCGTGCCGACGCCCGGAACACCTTTCATCTCCTCGCGAGCCTGGGTGAAGAACTGCAGGCGCGATTCCGGCTCTGCGTAGCGGGCCTCCGGCAGGTTGAGCTCGACGGTCAACAGATCGTCAGCAACGAAGCCGAGCGGTCGTGTTTGCATGTTGATCACCGTGCGCGTCAGCAAGGTGGCGACGATCATGAGCGTCAGCGCCAGTGACACCTGTGCCGCCACCAGCATCCCTCGCGCCCGCTTTCCCGATCGTCCGCCGTCGCCCGAGCGTCCCTCTCGCAGCGCGCGTGCCGCCCCGGACGAAGACGCGCGCAGCGCCGGGAACAGCCCGAACGCCAGGGGC
>CBDUAS010000586.1:0-2210 GCA_965365185.1 uncultured bacterium
CAGACTCCGCACGCGCAAGGCACGCCCGCGGCCATCCCTGCTCGACCCCCGCCCGGCTACCTCCAACCCCGGTGTTTCAGGCATCCCCTGCTAGACTCGCCCCATGCCGAACGAACGCGGAGCTTCGCTCATCGTCTTGTTGCTGGCTTTCGTGATCCTCGGGTTGGGGCTGTGGCTGCTCATCAGCCGGACGGCGGAAAACCGCGTCGATGCCTTCGCTGCCGCGGGCGTTCCTCTCGATGAGACGAGGCGGCAGCGGACCCTCGCCGACATGCGGGCGATCGGGCAGGCCAACGAGCTGATGCGCGCCGACACCGGCTCGTACGCTGCCACTCTTGCCGGGCTCGAAGCCGGTCAGTATCTCGCCAGCGTTCCTTCGACCGATGCGTGGGGAAACCCATGGGTGTACGCGAGGGAGAACGGCGGCTTCCGGCTGACGTCGCTCGGGGCCGACGGGATGCCCGGCCCCTCGCCGCCGTTACCCTGGACGATGGGGGCATATGCGTGCGACCTGATCATGCGCAGCGGGCAAATGGTGCAGGCGCCGGCCGCACGTTAGCAGACCAACCGCGTGCCGGGCGGCGCGACTACTGCTCGCCGGCTTCCGTGTACTGGCGCAGGTCGAGGTCGGCCTCCTCGAGCAGCCGCTGGTACGCAGCCTCGAGCTCCTCGGGATAGGCCTCGCCGTCCTCGTAGACGATCTCGACGATGCCCGCCTGGATGGCTTCCTTGAGGCATCCGAAACAAGGCCTCAGCGTCGTGTAGAGGGTGCCGCCCTCGACGGCGTTGCCGTGTCTCGCCGCCAGGACGATGGCGTTCTGCTCGGCGTGCACGCACACACAGGTGTCGTAGCTTTCCCCCGGAGGAGCGTCCGATTGGCAGCGTAGGCAGCCACCGTCGAAGCAGTTGCGCACGCCGATCGGCGTGCCGTTGTAGCCGGTGGAGATGATCGACTTCTGCTTCACCACCAGGGCGCCGACCTGGCGGCGAACGCAGTTGGAGCGGGTCGCTGCGGTGCGGGCGATGTTGAGGTAGTAGCGGTCCCAGCCGGGTCGTTTCATCGCGTTCACGCTCTGCGCCCCGGAGCTAAAAGGGCGCGTGCTCTCGTTTGTTCGCACCTACCTGATCTCGAGGCGATCACCGTGCCGGAGAGTGCCCGTATTGTAGCGGCAAACGGACCGCCGGCGGCGACGGGATGAGTCGGGGTTAGTCCGCGCGCATCTACATTCTTCGGAGCCGAGCCGCTCAGAGCCGAGCACAGACTTCTGACCCTCGCCCGCAAGGATGCCCCGTTCTTGACCCGTTTCTGGACCCGTCTTCGACTACCGCGACGCTTCCAGGAATGTTTCCATGCATGGCGAGGTGGGCCACCATGCACACGAGTTCCGGGAACGAAACGCAATGACGACGAGAGGGCAATCCTTTTGCATCCAGGTGGCGCTCCTCGCCGTCGCCGTCGCCGTCGTCGAGACGGAGACGGATAGAGCGCGGGGCAGGGCACCCTCGAGAGAGCGTAGGAGACAGATGATCAGAACGGTTGTCGTCATGCTCGGCATTGCCGCGTGCGTCCCGGGCGCTTTTGCCCAGCCGCCGGCGCAGCAGGACACTCCCGACTTCGGAGGCGTTTACCGCGACCTCGAACCCGAACAGCAGCGGGTCTTCGACGACTTCATTGCCAGCTACAACCGAGTAATGGACGCCGCTTTCGAGGCAGAGAGCACCTACGACGCGATGCCGGCGTCGACTCGCAGCACCTTCGAGGCGATCACCGACGGATTGATCAAGACCACCTTGTCGGACACCAACGGCGCATCGCTCGGCACAGCCCTCGATCTGGTGGCCGCGCTCGAGCGGGTCAACGGCGCCATCCTGGGAGCCGGCGGCGACCTGCAGTTCCGCGCTTACGTCGAGCTAGTGCCGGATGCACGCGCCGTGCTCGAGCGCAGCGTCGAGTTCCAGCGCGAGCGCGACAACACCCGCTATCACAAGGGGTATCCGTTGAGCTACCGGCTGCAGGGCGGGCCGCCGTCGCTGCAGTTCTCGATGAGCGCGGACGGTACCCGAGCGGACATCGACATCGACTACCGCTCCTCCGGCATCCCCGAGGTGCTGTGGGACGGGCATCTGACGATGGCCAACTCGGACGTGCGCGCGGGCGACAACTACGACCGCCACGTGGGCCGCTGGGAAGGCCTGCGCGACTGGTGGAC
>CBDUAS010000587.1:0-2175 GCA_965365185.1 uncultured bacterium
GGCATGCCGGGAATGAGCGGCGGGACTTCGCTGGCGGCGGGGGGCGGCAGCGTGAGCGTCGCGGGCGGCAGCGCGTTCGATCACCAGACCGCCGTCAACGCGCGTACCAACTCCAGCGTCGACAAGCTGCGCTACGTCGAGCGCGTGCGGGTCGAGATCGGCCAACGTACGGAAGACGCATGGTTTTTCGACGGCATGCGGGCGCTCGAGGCCGTGTACGTCGACGACGACGGCGTCGTTTTGCGCGTCGATTTGGACATGGCCGGCTGGTACGGGATTTCGTTGAGAGGCACCGCCCTGGGATTCGATCCGACGCAGCTCGACATGCGCGATCTGTGGGTGCGCCTGCTGTATCCGAGCGAGTATTGATGGCGGTGTTCGGGATGGGCAGCAGGCGGATTCCGTCGCCGCCCGCAGCACTCACTCGTTCGTCAAACGAGGGTGAGCTCACTGGTCGCCTCCTCGGGCCTCGTGTCACGAGGCTCCTGGCCGGGCACGAACGCAACGCCTTGTAGTTATCTTCGATTCTGGATATAGCCACGATCGAAGGTATCTGCCAAGCGCGGCCCGAAAGGCCGCACTGCAGTTGTGCTCCACGGGGAAGACACGCCCATGACGAAGCCTCCAGCCGGCGATATCACGTCGCTGTTGCCTCTGCGGCCGCTGACTTTCGCCATTCTTCTGGTCTTGAAGCGCGGCGACCTGCACGGCTACGGGATCATGAAGTGGGTCAACGACAACGCCGGGCTCGGCGGCATCCTCGGGCCTGGCACCCTGTACCGCACACTGAAGGAAATGCGGGAGATCGGTTTCGTTGCCCACACGGAGCCTCCGGAGGCGATCGACGGCGTCGACGGGCGTCGCAGCTACTACACGCTCACCCGTTTTGGCCACGAGGTGGTGGTGGCGGAAGCGGAGCGCATCGCGCGTATGATGCGCGAGGCGAGGGCAGCGGAGCTCATCGCCAAAGCCGGGTCCGGTTAGAAATGGCCAGCCCGGCGCCGGCATCGGAGCGAATCTACCGCACTCTCCTGCGCCTGCTGGCTGCCGATGCCGGCGCGGCGTGATGTCGTGATTGCGTTGAAGGGTGGCGTGCCCTCACCGAGCGGGGGGTCTGGTAGGGCCCGCCGGGCCCTGGTCGTCTTCCAGACAGCGTTGTCGCTGGCGCTGTTGATCGGTGCGGCGATCACCGCACCCAGTCTGCGCAACGTGATGAACAGCGATCTCGGCTTTGATCCCGATGGCGTCCTCGTGGTCTCGGTCGACCTCGAGCTGCAGGGCTACGATCCGGCGAAAGCCAGGCAGATGCAGCGTGCCTTGAAAGAGAATGTCGTGTCGCTGTCGGAAGTCGAGACCGTAGCGTTGGCCCAGCGCGTGCCACTGCAGTTGGGAATCGGCAGGCAGGGGATCATCCCGGAGGGGCACGAGGCGACCGGTGCGGGCATTCGACCGCTCGTCGACTACAACGTCGTGGACCCGGGCTACTTCGAGGCATTGCACATCCCGGTGCTGCGCGGCCGCGGGTTCAGCGCGAGCGACGACGAAAACGCTCCCCGGGTGGTGGTGATCAACGAGGCGTTTGCCGCGCGCTTTTGGCCGGGGCAGGATCCTCTGGGCAAACAGGTATTGATGGCCGGCGGGCAGCACCGTGTCATCGGCGTCGTCGAAGACGGCAAGTATCTGACGATCGGGGAGGAGCCCTTGCCGTACTTCTTCCTGTCGCTGGATCAAACTCATCGCGGCGCCGTCGTCCTCCACATCCGCTCCTCCGGCAACCTGGCCTCGCTGACGGGCCCGGTTCGCCAAGCGGTCGCGAAGCTCGATGAGGCTCTTCCGATTGCCGACCTGCAGCCCATGGAAACCGCACTGGGGTTCGCGCTGTTGCCGGCGAGGGTGGCGGCGAGCGTGGTGGGTGGTTTTGCAGCCGTAGCCTTGCTGCTCGCCTCGATCGGGCTCTACGGCGTCATCTCGTCTTCGGTCAACGGGGGGCTGCACGAAATCGGCGTCCGCATGGCCTTTGGCGCGACCGCTGCCGACGTGGTCAAGCTCGTTCTCCTACAGGGGATCGTGCTGACCGCGACCGGCCTGGCCGTCGGCTTGGTCGGCGGCCATGCGCTCGCGCGGCTGATGGCGAATCTCTCGTACGGAGTCAGCGCCACAGACGTGGCTCCCTAT
>CBDUAS010000588.1:0-2149 GCA_965365185.1 uncultured bacterium
GATGAACTCCGGCGGGCCGATCACCCAGCCGATACGCCATCCCGTCATGGCCTCGGTCTTCGACAGGCTGTTGACCACCAGGCCCCGGTCCGACACGTCGGCATACGAAGGGGCAGGCTCGCCGTAGTAGAAGTGCTGGTAGACCTCGTCGGAGATCACGGTGAGGTCGTTGTCCTGGGCGATCCGGGCAAGCGCTTCCAGCTCGTCGCGAGCGATGACGTGGCCGGTGGGGTTCGACGGCGTGTTGATGACGATGGCGCGGGTGGATGGCCGCACGAGCTCCTGCAGTGCCGCGGCCTCGAATCGAAAGCCGTTCTCGGGCTTCATCCGGTAGCGCACCGGCGTAGCGCCGGCCAGCGTTGCCAGCGCCTCGTACGTGGGGAAGCCCGGGTCGGGAACCAACACTTCGTCGCCGGCATCGACGGAGGCGAGCATCGAGCCCAACAGTCCGCCGTTGGCGCCTACGGTCACGCACACCGATTCCGGTCCGCGGTCCCCGGGGCTGCGCTCGGCGACGAGAGCGCGCAGCTCCGGCATGCCCCCATTGAAGGTGTAGCCCAACCGGCCGCCGTCCAGCGCCTGGTGAGCCGTCGCCAGGATTTCCGGCGCGGTTTGAAACGCCGGTTCTCCCAGGCCCAGGTTGATGGCCCCGGGCGGGGCCTTCTCGAACACCTGGCGGATCAGCGACAGTGAAACTCCCTGCATGCGGCGGGCGACGCCGCGATACTCGCTCACGTTCCCCGTGCCTTTCTCGGAGCGGCGGCGCAGTGCCGTCTTCATCCGTCTTCCTCTTCGCTGGCGAAGAGCTCGACGACATCGTCGATGTCGATCACGAATCGGTAGCGGGTCATGTCGATGCTGCCGGCGGCGGAGAACTGCACCCCCTCGGCTTCCAGAAGGGCACGCTGCGTCCCCGGGCGATTGCCGGCGACGTCATCCGTGGAGCAGCGTCCGGCGGCGTTGACGACCCGGTGCCAAGGCACGTCGGCAGGACAATCGTGCATTGCCCATCCCACGGCGCGCGGTGTCAGCGGCCGGCCACAAAGCGCCGCAATCTGGCCGTAGTTCATCACCTTGCCCGGCGGGATCGAACGTACAATCTCGTAAACCTCGTCCCAGGCGCTCGCAGCCATCATCCGCACCCCTGACTTTCCGGCGATGCTATCAGAGCCGAAGCCCCGCAGGCACGAGGCGTGACCTGGGCTGAAACTGCTACGGATACAGGCGCTCTGCAACCCACGTCGCACCGTCGCGGATGTAGGCGACGCGGTCGTGCATTCGATGCGCACGGCTGTTCCAGAATTCGACCCGTTCCGGCCGGACGCGGTAACCACCCCAGAAGTCCGGGCGCGGGATCGGGCGCCCGGCGTACTTCGCCTTGAGCTTGAGAAAGACCGCCACGAGCTCGGCGCGTGACGCCAGCGGAGAGCTCTGTTTCGACGCCCAGGCGGCCAACCTGCTACCGCGCTCACGGCTGGCGAAGTACGCGTCTGATTCCTCCGCACTGACGCGCTCGACCGTGCCCTCGACGCGGACCTGCTCCTTGGTGGCCTCCCAATAGAAGCACAGCGCCGCGTGCGGGTTGGCTTCCAGCTCCCGCGCCTTGCGGCTCGCGTAGTTGGTGTAGAACACGAAACCACGCTCATCGATGCCGCGCAGCAACACCATACGCACGGATGCGCGACCGTGCTCGTCCGCGGTCGCGAGGGCGACGCGGGTGTAGTCGCCGGGGTCCTTCTTCCGGGCGCGCTCGTAGACCTTCAGGAACCGCGCGATGGGGTCGCTCAATGGGGCACCGTTGCCGGGTGAGACGATGATCCCGTGTAGTTTACCCGAGCCGCTCCTCCCTCACTTCGGCTCCGCGGTGGTCGCCTCCCATGCCCCGCTCGGTGCGGTCGCGGGCCCGGCGCTGACGGCTTGATCGCCGACGGTGAATTCGGGCCGATCAGCCTCGAGACGCGTGCGCCTCGGCGGGCGCAAGCGACGGCAACATCTTGTGTTTTTCTCCGTGCGCCCGTTGAATAGGCGGATCCCCAATCGTTACTCAGGCGTCGGGATATCACATCAGGTGGCGGCACCGCGGCGACCCCGTCCGGGGCGCCTCCTGCTGCGCACGGGAGAACCGGAACATGAAACGAGCCGTGAAGCT
>CBDUAS010000589.1:0-1996 GCA_965365185.1 uncultured bacterium
TCTCGTCGTAGTAGTCGTAGTCGCGTGGGTAGTCCGGCACCGTGCGATCGAGCGCCGATTCGGCGTAGCCGTAGTGGTGCACGATCATGGTGACGCCTTCCTCGGCGGCAATGACCGCGTTGACCTCGGCCAGCGACGAGGGCTGTACGTGTACCGCGGAAATGCCGCCCGCGGCCGTGATCGCGCGGGCCGCGGCGCCGAACAGCTCGCGGTTCCAGCACAGCGAGTTGAGGTAGAACTGCCGGGCGCCGGCGTCGACCATTGCCTGGGCGATCGTCGGCGCCATCGCCGGGTCTTCAAGCTGTTCACGCGTAAATCCGCTTACCCCCTGCCCCCACGACCACAGCGGAAACATGCGCGGCGCCAGCAGCTCGTTGCGCGCCGCCGCATCAGCCTCGGTCATGGCGTTGTCGAGGCCGCGGTCAGAGGCCGGTCCGAGCGTCGTAACGCCGGTGGCGAGCTGCAACAAGTAAACGTACTCCAGCGGCATCGGCTCGTTACGCAAGTGCAGGTGCAGGTTGATCATCCCCGGCATCACCCACTTGCCGGTGCCGTCGATCACCCGGTCGCCCTCGATGTGCTCGCGATCCCCCACCGGCATGTACGGATCGAAGCGGCGCATGTCGGTGATCACGTTACCCTCGATCAGAATGTCGTAGATCCCCACCGACGGTCCGCCGTGCCCCGGCAGCACGTTGACGTTCTGGATCACCAGCCGGTTGTAGGGGCCCTCGGCGAGATCACCGAACTGGCGCGTTTCCACCGGGGGGCTCTTGATGCCGGTGATGGGCGCCTGGGCGGCCGCGGGAGCCGCGGCGATGCTGGCCATGAGCACCGCGAGGGTGACGACGACCAAGAAGAATCGGGGGAACGAGTCGCTCGGACGATGCATATCCGTGACCTCCTGATGGTGGAGCAGGCACCTACGACGACGTCGCGGGTGGCCGTGGACGAAGGAGACGCCTCCGACGCGTACCTTACCAGGAACTCGAAGGCCATTGCGCCGTCAGGCCAAGTACGATTTTGGCCTGTGTCGCGTCAATACTCGGACGGCCACAACATCCGCACATGCCGTGGCCTGCCCCGGTACAAGCCATCGTGCTCGAGCAACAACACGCGGCCCAAGCGGTCGACCCAGGCGCCTCGGAACGTCCCGCGAACCTCCAGTTTGAAGGCCTCGACAGTGCGGCCCCCAATCTCGATTTCCTCGGGGGCACGCAGACGAAGCCGCAGCCGGGTGAATCTCTGCTCGCGCGCCAAGCCTCGGTTCCGCAATTGCCGCAGGAGCGCACCGTTCGGATAGCGAACCATCCCCGGGGCCGGCGAGAAGCCCAGGGACTCCCCTTCCCAGCCGTCTTCCGGTGGCGGCCATGGCAGCACCAGCGACAGCAGCCCCGGGTTGGCGAAGATGCTGTCCATGACGTCGAACCGGATGTCGCCGCGCAAGTCCTGCCCGTTGGTGAACAAGTAGAGGCCGCGCTGGGTATCGAAATCGAAGTTGCTGTGCGATGCGAGCGGGATATCGAACGCGTATTCGTTTTCCGGCCACTTGATCGTCATCGTGAAGGTAGCGTCTTCTTGCAGCACGTACGATGTCGTAACGACGGCGTCGTTCATTTGCTCCCGCACCGTCAGCAAACCCGGAAAGCCTGCTTCGTTGACGATGAGCCGAGCGCGCAACGAGCGAGCGTACAGGGTGCTGACATCTACGCCGCTGTAGCTACGTGACTCGAAGCCGAGATCGAAGGCCGCAAAGAGGCGACCTTCCGCCATCGTCACGTCAGCGAGGGCTATGCTCCACTCGAACCGCTCGCCCTCGACAAGCACGCCGGGCGGCCCGAGCGTGTAGCGGCGCTCCTCGCCAACCACGAAACCGAACATGGTCTGCGGATAGGCGTCAGCCTGCTGTCGGGTTGGCGGGCGGGCGGAGCCCGTTTCAAGCGCGACCGGCGCGTCCGCGGCCGGCGGCGACGCGAGCGCGGCGACACCGACCGCC
>CBDUAS010000590.1:0-1974 GCA_965365185.1 uncultured bacterium
CGCCATGGCGTCGACCACCTCGGGGCCGGCAAGCAGGTTTCCCTGCACGGTGTAGCCGTCACCGCTGCGGCCCCCGGCCCACGGCAAGCAGCCGCCGCCGGTGAATCGGGCCGTAGCGCCCGTGGCATCGACCAGCCCCACCTGCCGCAGGTCGCGGTCGGCGTCGTCGGCGAGCAGGCTTTCGAGCACGTCGTCCGGGTCGGAGCCCTGCCGCAGCAGCCCGAGCCCACGGGGCCCGAAGGTGGTGTTGGCATACGACTGCGTGGCGACGGCCCCGACGCCCGCCGCGGCAAAAGGAACAACGCGACCGACGGCGAAGAACTTCGACTGTACCGCCACGCCGAGGTCGCCGGTATCGCGATCCAACGCCACGATCGAGAAGGTGGAAACGCGATCGCCCGGGTGCATCTGCGGCGGCGAGTCGACGGGCGGCAGCGCGGCGACGCGATGGGAGACGGGTGGGTCGGCACTCGCAGGTCTGGAAGCAAGCCCGTGGCGAACCGGCGAAAAGGCCGCAGCGGCGAATGCCAGAAGGCACACAGCCGTCCACCACACCGCACTCGATCGCCGGGCGTTACGCGTTGGTGCCATGCCGGTGTCGCCTCGCGTCGCCATCTTCGTATGCGCCGGGGATGCCCGTATCCACCACCGCCCGCGGATTTACCGTGACGGGGCCGGAGTGTACCATCGCGGCCCCATGGGAACCCTCATCGCGCTCGAAGGCATCGACGGCTCGGGAAAGTCGACGCAGGCCCAGCGGCTCCGTGATCGCCTCGAAGCGTCCGGCCGGGAAGCCGTCGTCTTCCGCGAGCCCGGCGGTGAGCTGCGCCCGCCAGCGGATCCTGCCCGTGCTCCGCACGCAGCGCGGCGAGTTCGGCGATCGGCTGCGTGAAATCTTCCGCGGCCGCCGCGAGGTGAGCCCCGAGGAAGAGATGCGGCTGTTCGTCGAGGACCGACGACTCGACGTGGACCGGAATATCCTGCCGTCGCTGGCCCGGGGCATGGTGGTCATCATGGACCGCTACTACTTTTCGACGATGGCGTATCAGGGTGCGTTGGGAATCGACCCCGGGGAGATCCGCGCCGCCAACGAGGCGTTCGCGCCGCGGCCCGGCCTGACGCTCATCCTCGACCTTCCCGCCGAAACCGGGGCCGAGCGCATTCGCGCGGCACGTGGCGCACAGGACTCCTTCGAGGGCGTCGAGTATCTACGCCGGGTACGCGAGCTGTTCCTGTCGTTCGCCGCCGCCGACGTCGCCGTGATCGATGCCCGGTTGGATGCAGACGACGTTGCCGCGGCGATCGGGCGGCGTGTCGAGGCATTTCTTCGCCGCGAAGCCTCCGGTAATGGTGAACCGGAGCAGCGCTGACGGCTCAGTTCATCCGCACCTCGTCGAAGATCTCGGTCAGGTCGGCGGTGGGTCGGCCGGACGCGTCGGCGATGGCGCGGCGGTTCGGTGGCTGCGCCCGGTAGTTTTCGATGCGCGTCTCGATGCGTTCGGCGAACGTGCTCGTCGAGCGGTTGTCCAGAAACACGCCGGCGGGGATCTCGGCGCCCCACTCGTGCGCCCGATGCATGAATGCGTCCGCCTTCGCCTGCAGCGTTGCCTCATCGGCGCTTTCCGGCACGACCGGATCGTAATCGGTGTCGTCGAGCCAGTAGATGCGCGGTTGGCCGCTGCTGAGGTCCTTGCCCGCGTACCAATCCTTGGTGTGCAGATTGTTGTACGTCGGGCAGGGCTGCAGGATGTCGAGGAAGGACGTCCCCGGGTGCTCGATGGCCTGGACGATGAGGTCGGTGACCTTCTTGACGTTGTAGGAATAGCCGCGGCCGATCCAGGTAAAGCCTACCGCCATCGCCATCGTCAGCGAGTTGAGCTGGCCTTGGATGTTCGGCTCGGGCAGGCTCTTGGTCTGCAGGCCGAGGCCAAGCGTAGGCGCCGCCTGGCCCTTTGTGAGCCCGTAGACGGCGTT
>CBDUAS010000591.1:0-1946 GCA_965365185.1 uncultured bacterium
GGTCGCCCTCTGCGCCTGTTTCGTAGGTCGAGACTATGAGGCAAAACAGGGCGACCGCCGAGGCTGTCGCCCTGAGCCAGGCCGTGACATCGCGGCGGCCGCCCGGATCGCCCGGCGAGCCGTTGCCGAGGTCCAACCTTGGCGCATAGAGACGTCTTGCCGATCCGTTGCGGGACGAGGCAGGGACGGATTACGGAGCCGGAGGCCAGCAACCGAACCAGCAACCCACGCGGCGGCGTCCTACCGGCACCTGCATCCGGGGCCCACCAGGTCGTGCTCCGGAGCCGGCGGCGCCTACTCGACGCGGTAGTTCGGTGCTTCCTTGGTGATCTGGACGTCGTGGACGTGGGCTTCGCGCAAGCCGGCGACGGTGACGCGGACGAACTGCGCGTCGCTTTGCATCGACGGGATGTCGGCGCAGCCGCAGTAACCCATGCCGGCCCGCAGCCCGCCGATGAGCTGGTGAACGGTCTCGGAGACCGGGCCCTTGTAGGGCACCCGTCCCTCGATGCCCTCCGGTACCAGCTTGGCGTCTTCCTCGACGTCGCGCTGGAAATATCGGTCCTTGCTTCCCTTGCGCATGGCGCCGACGGAGCCCATGCCGCGATATGCCTTGAAAGCGCGGCCCTGGTAGAGCTCGATCTCTCCGGGGCTTTCGTCCGTGCCGGCGAGCAACGAGCCAACCATGATGACGTCGGCGCCCGCGGCGATTGCCTTGGCGATGTCCCCCGAGTGCTTGATGCCGCCGTCGGCGATGATGGGGATGCCATGCTCCCGGCCGACCCGGGCGCACTCGGCGATCGCCGTGACCTGGGGGATTCCGGCGCCGGCGACGACGCGAGTGGTGCAGATTGCCGACGGCCCGATGCCGACCTTGATCGCGTCCACGCCCACCTCGATGAGATCTCGCGTGGCGGCGGCCGTGGCCACGTTTCCGGCGATCACCGAGATGTTTCCGAACTTCTTCTTCATCGTTCCGGCCGTCTCCAGCACAGCCTCCGAGTGGCCGTGCGCCGTATCGACGACGATTACGTCGACACCGGTGGCAACCAGCGCCTCGGCGCGTTCCATCGACTCCGGCCCGACGCCGACGGCGGCGCCGACGCGAAGGCGACCGAGCTCGTCCTTGGAGGCGTGCGGGTAGTCGATCGCTTTCTGGATATCCTTGACGGTGATCAGGCCCTTGAGGTTGCCGCGCTCGTCGACCACCAGAAGCTTCTCGATCTTGTGCTGCTGCAGCATCGCCACGGCCTCATCCATGGTAGTTCCGGGCGGCACGGTGACGAGCTTGTCGCGCGTCATCAGCTCCTCGACGCGGCGATCGTGGTTGGTCTCGAAGCGTACGTCACGGTTGGTCAGAATGCCGACGACCCGGTCCTCGGGGTCGGTCACCGGGACACCCGAGATCTTGTACTTGGCCATGATGTCGAGCGCCTCGCGAATCGGCGTTGTCGGGCCGACGGTGATGGGATCGACGATCATGCCGCTCTCCGAGCGCTTTACCTTGTCGACCTCGTCGGCCTGCGTCTCGACGCTGAGGTTCCGGTGCAGAATGCCGAGCCCGCCGTTCTGGGCCAGGGCGATGGCCATGCGGGACTCGGTGACCGTATCCATGGCGGCAGACAGGAGCGGGATGCGAAGGCTGATTCCGGCGGTCACACGGGTGCTCGTGTCGGCCTGCGACGGAAGAACCCGGGAGCGGGCGGGGACGAGCTGGACATCATCGAAGGTGAGGGCTACCGGCGGGTTCTCGGCGAGCATCTCGACTCCTGTGTGGGCGTGTTTGCGGCAAGGTACACCACCACCGCTATTTCGCAACCCGAGCGGCCGCCGGGCGAGGTTTTCGAGATCTGAAGTGAGGTCGATTCAGCGCCCGCAGCACTTCTTGTGCTTCTTGCCGCTACCGCAAGGACAAGGGTCGTTGCGCCCGACCTTTTTGACTTCGC
>CBDUAS010000592.1:0-1869 GCA_965365185.1 uncultured bacterium
GCCACCACCGCCGCCCTGCTGGGATTGCCGGTACGTGCGGTCGAACGGGCGTACCTCCATGAAGTAGATGTCGGTGGTGGAATCCTGCCCGTCGCCCTGGTTGTCGTAACCGCGTGCAAAGTAGGAGATGAAGTCGCCCGGCTGCAGGTCCTGCTCTTCGAGATAGAACGTGTGGCCGGCGCTGACGTCCTTGCTGAGCGCTGCGCCCGACGACGGGTTGTACAGGGGCACCGAGACCTCTTCGGCGCCGTTGACCGAGTACACGAGCTCCAGTCCACTGAGGCCGAAATCGTCCTCCGCTACGACCTCGACGTAGGCTTCGTCGAGCGGCGATACGGTGGTGTCCCGACCCGGTGTCTCGAACGCTACCCGCGGCGGCTGGTCGGAGAGAGCTTCGATGAAGTAGTCGGGCGAGCCGGTGGCCATGGCGCCGTCAAAGCCCTGGAGATCCACGCGATACGAGCCGTCACCAGAAACCTCGAAGGAGCCCGTCAGATGGCCGCCGGCAACCACCTGCAACGGAACGGTCACAGGCTCGGCGTCAGCGTCCGCTCCATCCCAGGAGATGACCAGACGGCCGGCGGGAACCTCCACGGTCGGCGTGATGTCGACGAGCACGCGGGTGCCGGCGAGAACGGCGATGTCGCCGCCGTCCTCGATGGTTTGCGGCTCGAGGCCGCTGTAGTCGGGAAACCGGTACTCCAACGCCAGAATGTCGACGTAGGGCAGGTCGACGACCTCGATCTCGTAAACGTTCGAGCGGACGCCGGCCGATTCGACGAAGTATTCGGTGTTCTCGCCGACGTCGAAGACCAGGAAGCCGTACTCGCCGGTGGCCTCGTCGTGCGTCATCGGCCAGCGTTCCCACTCGCCGCCGCCGGTTCGCAAGGCGATTTCGATACGATCCGAGTCGAACCCGACCAGCGCAGCGGTCACCATCTGGTCGGCGCCGCGTGCGATCCGCGCGTCACCCGGCATCACCTCGATGGCGTACGGATTGGCGAATGCCGAGCGCGCCCAGGGCATGAACAACAGGGGTGCGCCCGTGCGCAAGAAGGCCGGGCTCATGATCGCCGCGAGCATGACGAACGCCATCGCCGAGGCGAGCAGGGTCGAGAACCGCTGCAGCTTGCCGCGTTCGACGCGGCGGCCATAGTCGATCTCGTGCAGGTGATAGACGGCGGACTGCACCACTTCGCGGGCGAACTCCGGCGAGACCGAGTCGTCCTCGGCCATCTTCTCGAAGTCGGCCATCTCCACCGCGCTGATGAGCTCTGCCCGCAGCCCGGGCTGTTGCTCCCCGATGTACAGCGCCACGCGGTCGTCCGAGACACGGGCCGAGAGCGGCATGACGATGAACCGCAGAATGAGAGCCAGCAGTCCCGCGTACGTGGCAGCGCTGAAGGCGAAGAGCGCCCACGGGCGGTAGCGGAGGAAATCGAGGCCCCACGCCAGTGCCAGCAAGGCGAGAAACCCGGCTACGACGACAATCGCTGCCCCGCGGAGCGCCACGCGCAAGCGCCAGCGGTTGCGTACGCGGCGCACGGCTTTCGTCAACTTGTTGTGATCGAGTCGTTCGAAGGTATTCACGATGCAAGCTCCAGCGGGGACAGCAACGAGGATCCGACAACCATATTACGTTGTTCCGGTCGCAGACGAGGGGGAAAGCCGATTCGACAGCGCTGTTTCGGCCGCCAGGAAGACGAAAAGGAGGATCAGCAGGTACCACCACCAAGACTGGCTCGCCTCTCGATCCTCGGCGGTCACCCGGGTGTCGGCATCGAGCTGCGCCGCCGCCGCGCCGCGATTGCTCAGCGCCGCCGCCAGCTCCTCGGGGTCGAGCTTGGACAGGTCGGATTCGGCACGATC
>CBDUAS010000593.1:0-1828 GCA_965365185.1 uncultured bacterium
ACCCGAACCGCCGCCAGCGGCACGTCCTCTTCGCTGCCGTCGTTGCCGATGCGGTACGGCACCAGCCGATTGCGTGCGGTGCGCAGCTCGTCGCGCAGCTCCTCGTCGCGACGCAGAACCTCGGTCGCACGGATGAGCTGGGAGAAGAGCTCGCGGATCATCGCCATGTCGGCCGTCGTCGCGATCGTCGTCGCGCCGCGGTAACCCTCCGGCGTGAGGTAGAGGTTTTCGGGAGACGTCGACGGCGCCGTGATGAGCTCGTCGTCGTCGCCCTCGATCAGCCAGTCGAGGGCGAATCGGGCGGCGCCGACCATGAGCGGATAGGCGCGCTCGGCCAGAAACGCCCGATCCTGTGTGAACGCGAAGCGCTCCCACAGGTGCGTAACGAGCCACACCCCCGCCATGTTCCAGTTCGCCCACGACGGGTGTCCCTCACCGAAGTCGCCCACCGGGTTGCTCATCGCCCATATGTCGGTGTTGTGCGACACGCTCCATCCTCGCGCTCCCCAGAAAGTCTCGGCCGTGACCGCGCCGGTCACCGCCAGGTTCTCGATGAACGTCAGCAGCGGCTCGTGCATCTCGGACAGGTTGGCAACTTCGGCCGGCCAGTAGTTCATCTCGAGGTTGATGTTGGTGGTGTAATTGCTGCTCCACGGCGGACGCATGTGGGGGTTCCAGATTCCCTGTAGGTTGGCCGGCACGCCGGGCGTGCGTGAGCTGCTGATCAGGAGGTAGCGGCCGAACTGGAAGTAGAGCCCCTCGAGATACGGGTCGGGCTCTCCCCCCGTGTAGCGACGCAGGCGGGCGTCGGTGGCCAGCCCGGGCGCCGGGTCCGCGCCCAACTGCAGAGCGACGCGGTCGTAGAAGCCGGCGAAATCCTCGCTGTGCCGCGACCACAGCTCGTCGAACGGTCGGGCCGCGGCCGCTGCGAGCTGCTGCGCGGCAATGGCGACCTCATTGAGACCGTTGGATCCGGGCTCGCGATCGAAGCCGTTGAAGCTGGTGGCCACGGATACCAAGAGCGTCGCCCGGGAGGCCCCGGTGAGCGACAGGCTGCCGCCCGTCCCGGCAACGGTTCCGTCCGTCTCGACAATGCGTGCCATGACGGCAAAACGCGTGCCTTTCCCCTCGTCGTAGACGATGGCATCGGCCACGTCGCCGCGGTATTCGGGCTCGGCGTGTACGGGAGCTTCGCCGCGCGCCACAAACGTTCGTCCGTCGGTCGAAACGCGATAGCGGAGAAGGCTCTCGAAACGCACCCTGAAGTCGATCTGGCCGCTTCCTTCGGATCGCCACCGGATGACCACCACCCGGTCGGGATGGGAGACGAACGCCTGGCGCTCGAAACCGGTGTCGTCGAGCTGGTAACGGACCGTCGCCATCGCCGTGCGCAGATCGAGTCCGCGCTCGTATCCGCTGACCTCGCCGGTGACTTCGGTCTCGAGCAACAAGGTACCGAGCGGCGCAAACGACTCGGAGAACTTGCCCTGCAGCCGGCGCACGAGCCGGTCGGCCTGCGCCCAGTCGCCGGCGGTCAGCGCCTGGCGAACCGCCGGCAAGTGCTCGTGAGCATTCGGGCTCCCGCGCGCGTCGACGGGTCCGCCCGCCCACAGGGTCGCGTCGTTGAGGTAGATGCGCTCGCGCTCGATGGCGCCGAACAAGGAGGCACCGACGCGGCCGTTGCCGAGAAGCAGCGTCTCCTCGAAGTGCCGCGCGGGTTGTTCATAGCGAAGCCGGTACGCGGTCGGCGATCGACCGGGCGGCTCACCCTGGGGGACGAGACCGTCCGCGGAGACCGGCGCCATGCTCACGCCGGCGGCCATCAGAG
>CBDUAS010000594.1:0-1797 GCA_965365185.1 uncultured bacterium
ACCCGACGCATCCGGGCCGGGTGCGGAGGGGACCGCGCCCGCCTCCTCGGGCACCGAGCAGGCGCCGCTCGGCATGGTGAGCTCGGCGCATCCTGTCGCCACGCGCGCCGGGCTGGAGATCCTGGAGGCCGGCGGCAATGCCTTCGACGCCGCCGTTGCGGTGGCCGCCACGCTCAACGTCGTCGAGCCGATGATGTCGGGAATGGGCGGCTACGGCACCATCCTGGTATACAGCGTCGAGGAGGGCCAGGCGCGGTTCCTCAATGCTTCTGACCGCATTCCACGCGGCGTCGACCCCGACCTGTTCCGCGCCCCGACGCCCGGCTACCGGGAGAACAGGCGCGGCGCCAAGGCGGTGTCGACGCCGGGCAACGTGCGCGCATGGGAGGCGATGTCGCGGGAGTACGGCCGGCTCGAGTGGTCGCGGCTCTTCGCGCCGGCGATCCGTGCGGCGGCGGAGGGCTTCGAGCTGGACGAGCGCACGGCCGGCTCCGTCGAGCGTGCCTTCGACGAGTTCTCTGCGTACTCACAGGGCATCTACGGCCGTGACGGCGCCCCCCTGGGCGCGGGCGAACCGCTCGTGCAGTCCGACCTCGCGGCGTCGCTCGAGGCCGTGGCCGAGCAGGGCCCCGGCGCCTTTCACGGCGGCGAGATCGGCCGCGCCGTGGACGCGGCCATGCGGGAGGCCGAGGGCTTCTTGCGGCTCGAGGACCTCGAGGCCAGCGTCGCGGAGTGGTGGGAGCCGATCGAGATCGACTACCGCGGCCACCGCGTGCTGACCGCATCGCCGCCCTCGACGGCTTTCCCGGCGTTGGTGCGCCTGGGGATCATGAGCCGCTTCGACGTGCAGGCGATGGGTCACAACAGCGTCGAACACCTGCACACCTTTGCCGAGGCGACCAAGCACGCATTCTGGAGCCGTCTCAAGTACGCCGGAGACCCCGAAATCCAACCACCGCCGCTGGACATGCTGCTCTCGGCGACGTACTGGGAGGAGCAAGCTGCGGCGATCGATCCCGAACACGCTCGCCCCTTCGAGTATCCCGGCGTCGAGAACGGTGATCCCGACCGGCACACGACTCACTTCGTCGTCGCCGATGGCGAAGGCAACGTCGTCAGCGCCACGCAGACCCTCGGTAACGCCTTCGGCAGCCGCATCATGCCGGAAGGCACCGGCATCTGGCTCAACAACTCACTCGCCTACTGCACGTTCGAGCCGCCGGGAAACCCGATGGACGCTCACCCGGGACGCCGCAAGCTCTCCGGAGACGTGCCGACCTTCGTCATGCGTGATGGACGGGTCTGGATCGCGATCGGAACGCCGGGAGGCCACACCATCGGACAGACCGTGCCGCAGATGGTGATGAACATCATCGACTTCGGCATGCCGGTGCAGCAGGCCATCGACGCACCGCGGGTCAGCTTCGTCGAGCCCGACGCCTTGGTCGTCGAACCCGGCGTCGGCGAGGGCGTGCGCGCAGCGCTCGAGGCTCGTGGCCACGTGCTGCGAACCGGCACACTGGGAAACGCCCACGGCCTGAGCATCGAGTACGGATCGGACGGCCGCCCGATTCGCATCGACGGCGGTGCCGACCGTCGCGGAGCCGGCCTCGCGGAAGGCCGTTAGCAGGCTCCCGGAGAGCTCCCGGGAGCTTCTCGGCGTCTGCTGGTGTCGTGAGTCAGAGGTGGACTCAGGGGCGGCAAAATGGAGGGCGGGTTGGCCGAATTGGGCGGTGCAGAGTTCGACGGGTTGGGGGGAACGTCGGTGCTGCCCTTCGCGTGAAGGTGCGCGGTATC